>DAOVDS010000299.1 GCA_030669415.1 bacterium | reverse complement strand
AGGTGAGAACGTGAAAGCGACCGCAGACTGCATTCCATGCATAGAAAGCTACATCCTCAGGACGGCAAAGCGCGTCTCCGAGGATGACTGGCTGCAGCGCAAGGTGCTCCTCGAAACTATGGATGTGCTGCGCGGCGCATCGTATGACCGCAGCCCGACGGAGGTTTGTCACGAGGTACTCAAGGCTGCGCTGCGGATGCTCGGGGTGACCGACCCTTACCGCGACGTGAAGAAGGAACTGAACGAGCTCGCCATGCCGGTCGCGGCCAAGGCCGAGGGCATTATTCAGGATGCCCAGGACCCGCTGCGCGAAAGTCTCCAGTTCGCATGCGCGGCCAACGTGCTTGACTTGGGCGTGTTCGCCAATGCCGCGCCCGCAGAGATAATCGATATCGCGAAAAGCCGCACCTTCGAGATAGACAACTATGAGCAGCTCAAAGAGGACCTCGAAGGCGCAAAAAGCGTGCTCTACGTGCTCGACAACGCGGGCGAGATAGCCTTCGACAAGCTCGTAGTACAGCAGATAGTGGACAAGGACGTAACCTGCGTGGTGAGGCGCTCACCCGTCCTCAATGATGTGACCCGCGCCGATGCGGATGAAGTCTCGCTCTCCAAGCTGTGCGATATCGTTGACCCCGGCGCGGACCTGATAGGGCTCTCCCTGGACCTCTGCTCGGCGGAGTTCAAAGAGCTCTTCAACAACTCGGACGTGATTATCACCAAGGGCCAGGCAAACTTCGAGACGCTCGAGGGCGCCTCGCCGAAAACTGTCTATTTTATCCTTGTCGCGAAATGCCCCGTCGTTGCCGGAGTACTTGGCGTCAAGGTTGGGGATTTCGTCCTTCTGAAAGATTGAGAATAGAGAGGTGCACCCATGTCACTGCACAAAAGCCTTGTGACCAAGAACCGCCTTGTCAGACGCCGCAACGTCCTGACGCGTGACGAGCGCATCAAGAAGCTCGAAGATGCTGGAAAGCGCACCGAGGAGGACTCGGTCTTCGGCCTGCCAAAGGTCAAGGTGCGCAAAATACGCAAGCGTGTCAAGATAAAGAAGATAAAGGAAGTCGAGGCAGTCGAGGCCGCCGAGGCTGGCGAGAAGGCGGAAAAAGCCCAAGAGGCTGGAGAGGCGAAAAAGTAGAGCTCAGGAGTCAGGCGGTTTTTGCTTGCGACTGAGCTTGCACGTCGGTAGTATTGGACACTGCGACCTATTCCCCGGTCGCTCAACGGTAGAGTAGGTGGCTGTTAACCACACGGTTGTAGGTTCGAATCCTACCCGGGGAGCCATAGAACTTGGTACGCGGGCTGTACATGCCGTACTTCGTTTACATCCTGGTCAATCCCGAGCGAAAAACCTATGTGGGCCAGACAAGTAACTTTCATGAACGCTTGAAACAGCACAACGATCTCGATTGCTATCTGACCCTGCACACCAAGCGGCACAGAGGCCCGTGGAAACTTCTACATGTGGAAGAGTGCGCTACCCGCAAAGGGGCCATGAAGCGCGAGAAGCAGTTGAAAAGCGGGGGTGGACGTCGCTTCATTCGGTCATTGTTGGAGGAAAGTGGCTGTTAATTCGCCGACCGGCGAATTGGAGGTTCGAATCCTACCCGGGGAGCCATACAGTAGAAACCGAAGCGGTTTCTGCGACGAAGAAACGCCTGCCTGTAACACTCATCTTTTACGAAGCGTTCTTGCAGAAGACAGACGCATTGCGCAGAGAAGCATATTTCAAGAAGACGGCCGGTAAGAGAGCGTTGAAACTGATGTTACGAGACTGGTTTCGGACAATAGAGGTTTAGAGTGTAACCGGACGCGCCAAAACTCTCTGACTCTCTGTTTTTATAACCCCTTTTGGTTAACAGCGAAACCCCATGTGATGGCACGCCCTATCGGCCGCATCTCCAGTTCAGAAAAGCAAACCTTGTAACCGAATAAACAGGCTCTATAATGACGATTTGAAGAATGTTGTTATTGTGAGTGGGTAACCATGTTGCATAATTGGCTGGAGGCTTGTCATGGTTATTTCCCAAAAGCAGCGCAGTTCTTTGCGCCAGAACGAATTGTGCTTGCCAAGGGAAGTACTTCCTCTATTGAGAGGAAAACTCTAATCGAATCTGTTTGTTCGGTTTATCCGAACGCTGATATTGATAAATGCCTGGATACTGCGCATAACCGCGTTGACCTGCAGACAAAAGACCCCCTTGAACTCCACTTGCGCGGGAAACGTACGCTCGTATTCGGCGAACACAAGTCCGCGGTGAGACTGAGCAGTGAAGAAGGGAATACGTGTCCGAATTACTGGCACTTCTCGCCGTACGGGTTTTGTCCTCATAGTTGCCACTACTGCTACTTGGCTGGAACGCAGGGAATACGCTTCTCGCCGACCGTCAAGATTTTCCTGAATCTTGAAGAGATTCTTTCGGAAATCGACCGGGTTGCGCGTGAGCTGGCCGAGCCAACAGCGTTCTATCTCGGAAAACTTCAGGACGGTCTCGCACTTGACCCGCTCACCGGCTACTCGCGGGCTCTTGTGTCTTTCTTCGCCAGCCATCCTTACGCAAGAATGACGTTGCTGACAAAGAGCGCAGAAGTCACAAATCTCCTCGACCTTGACCACAGGGGCAACACGATTCTATCATGGAGCTTGAACCCGGCGGAAGTTATTAATCATTTTGAGACGAATACGCCACAGTTGCATGAACGCATAGAAGCGATGAAGGCGTGCGCGGATGCTGGCTATCCGATCAGGGCAGTAATCATGCCTGTTATTCCTGTCACCGAGTGGCAGAGCATTTACGACAGGTTTCTTGAAAAGCTACTTATCCAGGTGCAGTTGGAACGGGTCACGCTTGGCGGCGTGTGTATTTACCGCGCGGCACTTGACCTGATGGAGCGCAAGCTGGGAAAAGATAACGCAATCTCACAGGCACTCTCAACGGGTGGTGAAAGGTGCGCCGATGGCCGCGCGAGGTATCCAAAGAGCCTGCGTGTGGAAATGTATGGACACATCATCAAGAAAATCCGCCTGTTGCGCCCGGACCTGACCATTGGATTGTGCCTGGAAGAAAATAGCGTATTCGAAGCGCTGGATCTCACAGAAAGCATTGGTCGCTGCAACTGTGTGCTGTGAACGGTATGGTCGAAATTTGTGTAGAGAGTAGAAAATCGAAAGTCTTATCACCGTCTGCGCTGAGGTGTTTGTCGAGGATACCGACAATCAATATCACATCGGGCTGCGCGCATGGATGCATCTACTGTTACAGCCGCGGATATTCGCAGTATCCGGGTGAAGGTAAAATCATCCTATTCAGTAATATTGCCGAGAAAGTTGAAGATGAGCTGAAGAGAAAGCGAAAGAAACCGGCTGCCGTCTATTTCTGCCCATCCTGCGACCCGTTTCAACCTGTGCCGGAAGTACTCAGGCAGACTTACGAGACGATGAAGATACTGCTTGAGCATTCCGTAGGTGTCCAGTTTGTCACCAAGGCGGGGGTGCCGGATGAATTCCTCAAGTTGTTTGAAAGGCACAAGAACCTCGTTTGTGGCCAGGTTGGACTGATAACCACCGATGATAGAATCCGCAGGACGTTCGAGCCAGGAGCAGCTTCCGTAGCTCAGAGGCTGAGAACTGCAAAGATGTTACTTGATATTGGTGTCGAGCTTTCGGTTCGAGCGGACCCGCTTATCCGCGGTGTTACGGACTCTGATGAGCAGATTCGCACTCTTTGCGAGGCTGTCGCGAGCCTGGGTGTCAGTGAAATCGCGGTCAGCTACCTCTTTCTGAGGCCGGCAATCAAGAAGAGCTTTGAGCGGAACATCAAGGATCAGGGCCTATTGGACAGAATACTCGCGCCCTATTCTGACGGCGAGTGGCTTGCGATAGAGGCGCGTGGTTCGCGCAGCCTGGCATTGCCCGGAGCGCTGAGGAAGGAATCGTTTGAGCGCATAAAGAAAGTCGCTTCAGGATACGGAATTACAGTCCGCATCTGCGGCTGCAAGAACCCGGACATTACCAATGAGTCCTGTAACATAACTCGAATCACAGATGGTCCGGAAAAGAGACTGTTTGATTAGGGACACGGCGGGCTTTGCACTTCCGAATTCTTGCCAATGAAACAGAGTTCCGATGCTATGTCGGCAAAAGCCAGACAAGAGGCGTACATTTCAACAAGTATGATTCTCACGTCCGGGGGCAGAACGGCATCGGCATATCCAACTGACACTATTCCAGCTTGAAGTGTCCTATGTCAACTGCAGACACCAGCACGGAGGAGGCGATGTTGAAGAGGTGCGCTGCAACACGTTTGAAGTAGTATACTGCCAGGGCGTAGGAGGCCGCACTCTCAGAGTCAAGCGTCTCGTCCGCCATGATTTTGCCAAGAAGGCCCTTGCATTCACTTTTCACTGCGCTCCTCGTCTGGACGACTTGCTTTGCCAGCTCTTCATCCGACTTGAGAAATGCACTCTGGGCCTTTGAGAACATATCCTCAAGCTGGGCTTCCAGCCTGAGGAATGGTCTCTTGTACTCTCCGAACGATTTTTCGGTCGGGAAGCGGCCGGCGATATCCATTATATCCTTGCAGAAGTCACCCAGGCGCTCGGCATCCTTGACCACGGAGAAAAGTACCAGCGCCGCCGGCGTGTCGCCTTCCGGCTCGAAGGTGATGTATTCTATTATTTTCGTACGGATTGAGCGTTCGAGGTCGTTGATTGTGCTATCACGGGAGCAGAGGTCGGCGACCCGTGCGGCCTGTATCTTGCCGAGCATGACGTCGGTGACCTCATCGAAGAGCTTCCTTGCCACTTCGAGCATTGTGTTGAAGTCGTCGAACGCCTGCGAGAGCAGGTTCTTTCCGCTCCAGGCCCTGAAGAGTTTCTTGAACATTACAACCTCCTAACTCAGAAGCCGTGATATTAGAATCACGGCTATTGGCACCACAAAGAACGCGACTATGACATACATGACTGCATGCTTCCGCTTGCGCTCCGCTACTCCTCCCATCCACAGCGCCATTCGTATGGGGAGCCGCCTCAGGGGGGGGTACGGGTAGATAACAACCACTCCAATCACGTTGAACAGCACATGTTCAAACGCCACGACTACTCCAGCCACGTTGCCTGTCAGGGAGGCGAGTACAGCGGTGACTGTAGTCC
>DAOVDS010000401.1 GCA_030669415.1 bacterium | reverse complement strand
GGCAGCTTCGGCCCCGGCAGCCTCTATTACCTTCAAGTTCTTTTCCTGCCATCGGGCAACTGCATTGAAGTATTGCTCGACTGTGTGCAGGGCCTTTTTTTGATAATCTCTTAGTTCCATTACTTACGCCAGCCTGTAAATCTCAAAAGGCAGTTGAGCGTAGTCAATACGATACTGGTCGAGGTAATCATGGTCGAGGTATTTTGTGGGTGCGAATACCATGCGTCTCTTACCCTTGAACTTGCCCAGCTTTTTGGCGCGCTCAAGTGTAAGCGCAGCCTCTTTCTTGAGGTAGTTGATGTCAGGCTTGTAGAACAGGTAAACCTCGTATCTCTCTGTTTCGCCAATAAAGGAGCGCTTCTCGTTCAGCTTCTTCGGATTAAACTCATCTCCAGTCGCAGTGAAAAAGACGTACCGTGCCAACTCGGCATATGTGGGGAGTTCCTTCGGCCTGAAAAGCCGCCCCGCATCAACGGGGTCGCCAAGCTCGAAATAACTGAACGTCCCGCCCAATCCCTCTTGAATGCTCTTGGATTTGGCTTTTGGCACACCCTTGATAACCCGCCGAATCCGCTCCGCGGTGATAGAATCAGCATAATCTTCGCACTCAACGAGAATGAAGCGCCGGTTGCCGCCATCTTCCTTGTTAAGCGAAAGAACCGCGTGGGCAGTTGTGCCAGAACCAGCGAAAGAATCAAGGATGATTTCATTATTTTGTCCTGTTGTTGAAATCTGAAGAATCCGCCTTATCAGCCTGACAGGTTTTGGTGTTTCAAACTCGAGTTCAGTGTTAGGAAAGATAGTTCGTAATTCTCTTTTTGATTCCTGGTTGTCTCCGGCTTCGTCTCGCGTCCACCAAGTTGATGGCACGATACCTTGTTGTACCTCATTCCTGAACCTCTTCAAACGAGGTAAGCCGCCACCTAAAGTACTCCACCATATCCGGTTTTCCTTTACATTTTTCTCATGTGTTGCCTTTTCATATCTCCAGACTCTTTTACGAGAGGGCCATATCCCTTTACCTGTATTTGGATTCTTTATTACGTAATAAAGGTTAGGCCTTTGTTCAGCAGTCTTATTGCAGGTGTAATCAACTGAAATCCATTCACCACGAGGGTCGTTGTCGGGATTAGAAAATCTTGCTTCTTGTACTTCTGTTCTTGTTAAAAGTTGGCGCTGCCACCCCTCTGGGTCAGTCTTTTTATCCTTAGCCTTTTTTGCATAAACTATAACGTAGTCGTGCATGTCCGACAAATAGGTGGCATCACTTTGAGGTGACTGCTTCTTTTGCCATATGCAGGTTGCCACGAAATTATGTTCGCCGAATATTTCGTCCATGAGAGAGCGCAAATGATGAACTTCATTATCATCAATGTTCATGAATATTACGCCACTATCTGATAAAAGCTCCCGAAGTAGTTTAAGTCTCGGCGTCATCATACAGAGCCATTTGTCGTGCCGCGTGAGGTCGTCGCGGTCAACCACCTTGCCGAGCCATTCCTGCATCATGGGTGAACTGACATTATCATTGAACGCCCATCCTTCATTTCCCGTGTTATATGGCGGGTCAATGTAGATGCATTTCACCTTGCCTGCGAACGAAGGAAGAAGCGCTTTGAGCGCCTTGAGGTTGTCTCCGTGAACAATTACGTTGTCATGCAAAGAGACCTTGTCCGTGAGACTCTTGTCTTTGCGAGGGACGAGTTCGTGATACTTGACGGTCAAGTGGAAGTTCTGTATGAAAGCCTTGCCCTTGAAACTCAGCATTGGCATGCCCGGCCCCCCCTTTTGACTCGCATAGTAAGATTACCGCCTGCTGCTCGAAGAGTCAATCCTTTTTCTGCCTCTTTGAAGCGGCGGTTGCCGAACTCGTCGTATTTTCCATCCCAGACAATCTCAACATATTTCTTGTTCTCGGCCATAATCCTCTCCTTATTTGAAATTGCATTCATTTGCCGGGGCACTGCCTTTCAATTTGGGCATCAATCCCCTTTCCCGCATACGTCTTGTCGAAGTGCGCGCAGAAGTCGCTCGCCAGCTTTTCAGCGCGCCTGTCGTATGCATCCTTGCTGGCCCATGTATTTCTGGGATTCAGAATCGAGCTGTCCTCGATTCCCGGGCAGCTTGTCGGCACCATGACGTGGAATACCTTGTCCTGCACACATTCGACATCTTCGAGCTGCCCTGAGAGCGCCGCGTGCACCATGGCCCGGGTGAGGTTTATGTCAATCCTCTCGCCTACCCCGTAGGGCCCGCCGCTCCAGCCCGTGTTTACCAGGTAGACCTGCGTGCCGTGCTCCTTGAGCTTCTCGCCCAGCATGGTCGCGTAAACGTCCGGGTTCCTCGGCATAAACGGCTCGCCGAAGAAACGCGAGAACGTCGAGACGGGGGCCACTATCCCTGTCTCGGTGCCTGCCAGCTTGCTGGTGTAGCCCATGAGGAACCAGAGCATCGCCTGCTCGGTAGTCAGTTTCCCGACGGGCGGCAGAACGCCGTTCGCATCAGCCGTCAGGAAGAGGATTGTCTTGGGGTGGCCGGAGATGGGCGGCTCCTTTATGTTGCTGAGGAACCCCAAAGGGTAGGACCCGCGCGAGTTGGGCGTCAGGCGCTCATCGTGCACATCGAACTTTCCGTCCGGGTACATCATGCAATTCTCGATAATCGCCCCGTGTTCGAGGTAATCCGCATCGTGGAAGCAGGCGCGGTAAATCTCCGGCTCCTTATCGGGGTTCAGGTTGATCAGCTTGGCGTAGCAGCCCGCTTCGAAATTCGCAATACCGTTCTCGCTCCAGCCGTGCTCGTCATCGCCCAGGAGTGCCCTCCTCGGG
>DAOVDS010000258.1 GCA_030669415.1 bacterium | reverse complement strand
ACCATTGTCGTAATAACAACATACACCTACTACTATTGAGGAGAACAAAATGAAGATTCGTTATGATGCAAAGGCGGACGCACTCTACATAGAATTCAAAAAGGGGAAAGTCGCCAAAACCAAACACATTGACGAAGATGTTTCTATTGACTATGACAAACAGGGCAAGGTCGCTGGTATCGAGATACTCTCTGCAAGAGAACGGATACTGAAAGGAAAACACACGGTCTCTATTGACGTGGAAAACATCGTCAGCGTCTGACAATAACGAAACCGCGATGCTTCGCGCCACGGAAATGCTTTAAAGTTGGTACAGATATGATATGCAGTTTACCGAAAGAGCTAGAACAGCTAATGGAAAGAATTGGTGGGAAATTAGAACAAATCTCTGCTGCCTTCCAAAGTATCAAGAATGAGTTATCACAGTATGCGGATGGCAAAATTCTAAAAGGAGATGAACTTGTTGGCTGGATAGGAGAAATCTACGGTAAGCTTCTTCTCAATGGTAGTCTTGTGGATGACAAGTATGAGCATGATTTCGAAGCCGGTGACAAGCGAGTTAGCGTCAAGGCGCGTAAGGGCACGAGCAGCAATTGGAAGATAACGAGTATCATCTCAAAAATTGAGGGAGATAACTGCCCGACGCACCTTATGTTTCTACATTTGGACGACAAATACTCTCTCAAGAATGTCTGGCTGTATCCATGGGACGAAATCCGAGAAACCGGTCGCTTCAAGATAAAGACGGTCCGAGAACAATTTCGCGGCTACTACTTCATAGTGCAGCCGAAAAATGATGAGATGTTCGTAATATACCGTTCGAGGTATGGCAATAATCCTGACTGATTCCACTCCGTGTCCGCTAGGCATGGTGGGGCCCGCCTCGTAAACGAGGCGGCTAACAAGGGAGAAGAAACTTCAATGAAAATTGATAAAATCCTCGTTTCCATTCTCCAGAGGCGTTTCAAGTCCATCGTCGAGGAGATGTCCATTGCAATCACCATGACGACCCGCTCGCCAATACTCTGCGAGGCGCGGGACTTCGTCACCGGGCTCTATGACGCCAAAGGCAAGATGCTCGAGCAGAAAGAGAACCTCCCAATCCTCTCATTCTCCCTCGGGCCGGTCTGCGAGTACATCATCAACTACTACGGCGACGAAATCTACCCCGGCGACGTGATATTCCACAACGATGTCTTTTCCATGGGCAACCAGAACAACGATGTCGCAGTCTACAAGCCGATATTCCACGGGGAAACCCTCGTCGGCTGGTCCGCCTGCAAGGGACACCAGGCAGACATAGGCGGCGCGGTGCGCGGCGGCTACAACCCCAACGCCACCGAGATATGGCAGGAAGCCCTGCGTCTGCCGCCTATCAAGGTCTACGAGAAAGGCAAGCTCCGCAAGGATGTCTGGAACCTGATATTCGCAAACATCCGCCTGCGCATGGTCGAAGAAGACCTCACCGCCCAGATGGGGAGCTGCGTCGTCGGCGAGCGCGCCGTACAGAAGCTTGTCGAGAAGTACGGGCTCGACGTGTTCGAGGCGCACAAGAAATATCTCTTCGATGCGACCGAGAAGATGATGCGCGCCGAGGTGCGAGCCATACCAAACGGCGTATACTCCGGAGAGGCGACAGGCTACTACGATGGAAAGAACCCCGGCTCGAAGTACACAATACGTGTCAAGGTCACGGTCGAGGATGAGGATATCACCTTCGATTTCTCCGACACCGACCCGCAGACAAAGGGGTTTGTCAACGGCACATTCACCTCGAGCGCCTCGGCGACCATGCTCACCTTCCTGCAGATGGTAAACCCCGACATCCCGCACAACGACGGCATGGTGCGGCCCGTGCACATGATAATCCCCGAAGGCACGATACTCAACGCCGCCTACCCAGCCGCCACAACCTACGGAAACCACCTCTGCCCGATAACTGCAAGTGCTATCATGCGCGCACTGGGCCCTGTAATCCCCGAGCGCGTCACGGCAGAGTGGAACCCACTGCTCTGCTCGCTTACTACCGGGACAGACCCCCGGAAAAACGAGCACTACGTCGATATCTGCTTCATGGGTCTCAAGGGCGGCTCCGGCGCAATCAGGGGCTGCGACGGCTACGACCACATCGGCATGATTGACGCCTCGGGAGGCGTGCTCGACCAGGACTACGAGATGTTCGAGCAGCAGACTCCGCACCTTGTCCTGCAGCACGAGCTGTGGACAGACTCCGCCGGCGCGGGGCAGTGGCGCGGCGGGCTCGGCGTAATCACGAAATTCAAGCTGGGCGGCGAAGACAACACCTTCGTTACTTTCGGTGAAGGCGATGTCGAGCCGCCGCTGGGCTGCCAGGGCGGCAAGCCCGGCACGCTCAACTCCATGAAACTCACCTACCCCGGCGGCGAGGACCATGTCCCGACCACAAAGGACCTCATCACCGGCGTGCCCGCAGGCACAATCTACTACCAGGAAGCCGGCGGCGGCGGCGGGTGCGGCGACCCCAGGAAACGAAAAGCCGAAAAAGTGCTCGAAGATGTAAGAAACGAAAAAGTCGGCATTGAAAGCGCTCGCGAGGACTACGGCGTCATCATTGCCCCTGAGACCATGACAGTTGACGAGGCCGCCACCGCGAAACTGCGGGGCAACTGACCGAACGTTTTTCTTTACTGTTGAACTCCTGCGCCACAGAGCTTAAAATCTGTGCGCAAGAGGAGTTTAACCACCTATGAACAAGTATCTGCCGGGAATACACATAAAGCTGCTGAAAATCCTGATGCCCGCATCGCTAACAGTAGCCACTGTCCTGCTCTACCTCGCCGGCGTCTTCCAGCCGCTTCAGCACGGGTTAAATGACGCGCAGTTCCGCTGGCGCCCCGACCGCAAGCCAAGCGATGAACTCGTGATAATCGCTGTAGACCCCGAGAGCGAGCAGAAGCTCGGCGCGCCCTTCGAGAGGTGGAAGCGTGCGTGGACCGCGCAGGCAGTAGCCAACCTGACCGAGGCAGGCGCTGAGATAATCGCGCTTGACTTCCGCTACGCGACCCGCCCCGGTGGCGAGGAGGATGACGAAGCCCTTGCCACCGCAATCGCCGATGCCGGGAACGTGGTGCTCGCAGCCATGATAGAGGGTGGCAAGCAGCTTCGCTCCGACGAGGCTATCCGCGAAGGCGCCCTTGTCGAGGGATTCCTCAACGTCAAGCAAGATGAAGATGGCGTTATGAGACGCATCCGGTTCGCGAAAGTAACAGAAGAGGAAATGCCCTACGCGGATGACCCGCTGCCGATGCTCTACTTCGACCTCGCAGTCATCGCAGCCCTCAAGTACGTGGAGGACATACAGGATTCCAGGTACGTGAAGGTCGAGGGCGACAAGCTCACTCTCATTGAAAGGGATGAGGAAGACAACGCAGTCGGCGAGTATGCCGTGACCATCGGCAACCACCCCATAAACTACGTCGGACCGGCAGGAAGCTTTCCGCGAATCCCGTTCTGGCGAATATATGAGAACGACTTCGACCCGGCCGCTATCGAAGGAAAAATCTGTCTTGTAGGCGACACCCGCCTCCGGGGCGGGGACTTCTTCATAACCCCTCATTCTGTTACCTACCACCCTACCCCCCGGAGCGACGCTATCCTGAAGACCACTCCCGGAATCGAGGTCCACGCCAACGGCATCCAGACGATCCTCGAAGGAAAGACCATCCGCGAAAGCACCCCGGGTGAGGGAGTCGTCTTTGTCCTCGTTTTCGGGCTGGGACTCGGAGTCCTGTTTTTCTTCTACCAGCGCGGCGGGCTCGCACTTCCGGCCGTAATTGTATGCGTTACACAGGTTGCCATTCTGTTCATGAGCTACTGGCTCTTTGCCTCCTACAGCTACCAGATGGTCAGCATTCCCTGCCTTGTCGTGGTTGCGCTCCAGTTTACCTCGGGCATGAGCTACAGGTGGCTCGCCGCCCGCAAGCGAATCAGGCAGATTCAGGAGATGTTCGGCAGGTACGTTTCCGCCAACGTCGTAAAGAAGATGATTTCGGGCGAGCTCTCCGTCAACCTCGAAGGCCACATGAAGGAGATAACTGTCTCGTTCCTCGATATCCGCAACTTCACCAGGACTTCCGAGAACATGACGCCCGAGCAGATTGGCAGGCTCCTGAACGAGTTCTTCTCGAAGATGATTTCCGTTATCTTCAGCGTGGATGGCACCCTCGATAAGCTCATGGGCGACTGCATTATGTGGTTCTTCAACGACCCCGAGGAACAGTCAGACCACTCCCAGCGTGCTGCAGGCGTCGCCCTGCGAATGCTCACCGAGCTTGAGCAGTTCAGGAAAGAGACTGACCTCCCCGGCGTAGAGTACATGAACATAGGCATCGGCATTAACAGCGGACACGCGACAGTCGGCAACCTCGGCGCGCCCGAGTTCCACGACTATACCGCAATCGGCGACACCGTGAACCTCGGCTCGCGCCTCGAAGGCCTCAACAAGGAATACGGCACCCGCATCATAGTCGGCGAGTCAACCCGCGAGCGCATCCGCGGCGAGTTCTTCTGCCGCGAGCTCGACCTTGTCCGCGTGAAGGGAAAGGACCAGCCGGTAAGAATCTACGAGCTTGTCGCAAGAAAGGCCGAGGCCACCGAGCAGCAGAAACGCCTCGCCACCGAGTTCGAGCACCACCTCGGCCTCTATCGCGGACGGGAGTTTGAGGAAGCATGCGCCGCGTTCGAGTCGCTCTGCGCGCAGTTCCCCGATGACGAGCCGTGCAAAATCTACGCCGAGCGCTGCCGCCAGCTCGCCGAGAACCCACCCAAAGAAACCTGGTCCGGCATCTTCACGTTTACGACGAAATGAGTAATGCAAGCCGCGGGATTCATCCCGCGGATGATTCCAAAGCCCCGCCGTTCATCGGCGGGGTTATTCAGCGGCGCTGCTTGCAGCGCGTTCTTGTTTGGCCGCGCCGCGGAAAAGCTTGAAATGTAGCCCTTACATGTGTATCATTCGACCCGACATGTACAGGGCTTACGAAAAACCCATCCTCTACACCAGGAGGCGAACTTCCCTCGGGCGGATTCTACTCGTCCGGCTAACTATCGTGCTCGGCGTCTTCCTCGTGGTCTTCCTTATCTTCCTCGCACACGGCGACGGAATAAGAGATACGATTGACGGACACATCAGCATCACCGACCTGATATACTTCACCGTAATAACCGTTAGCACCGTAGGCTACGGCGATATCGTGCCTGTCTCGACCTTCGCAAGGCTTTTCGACACCTTCGCCGTGACTATCGCGCGATTCACCGTCTGGATTATTATCCTTCGGACAACTTACGAACTCGTACTTCAAAAATACCTGGAGGCATTCAAGATGGAGAAGCTGAAGAAACGCCTCAAGAACCACATTATCGTCTGCGGCTACGGCGAGCTCGGACGCGCCGTCACCGAGGAGCTTGTCGACAAGGAGTTCGACAAGGAGCAGATTGTCATTCTCGACTCCGACCCGCTGCGCTCACAGGCAGCCGCCGACACCGGCGTTGCCGCCCTCTGTGCCGACGCCACAAGGGAACTCTCCCTGACCCACGCCGATATCCCCGATGCCGCCTACCTTATCGCTGCCGCAGGCAGGGACGACACCAACGTGCTCATCTGCCTTACCGCCCGCAACATGAACCTCAACCTGCGGATTGTCTGCCGCGTCGTGGAGAACGAGAACGTAAAGCTCATGACAAGCTCCGGCGCAAACAGCGTCATCTCGCCCACCAGGATGGCGGGCACCGAAATCGCCCGGCTCGTCCACGCCCCCGCCGCCAACAACCCGGATGCATAACGACATTGCTCGCAACGTGCCATGAAACCTCAAGCCCCGGGTTTTACACCCGGGGAAAATGAAAACCGCGTACTTCAGTACGCGGACGTTTAGCCGCCGGCTTCAGCCGGCGCAATAATACCGGAAGCACCACGCCGGGCAGGCGTGGTGGCAATCAACCCGCCAAACCACCCACACGCCACTTGGATTATATTGAATAATTTGTCAATGTTGAAGAATTTTGTAATTTAATCGGCAGCGTGCTGCCTAATCAAAATGCAGAAATCAAAATGCCAATTTGCACTGCAAAATTCAAAATGTTCCCGAATCCCCTGCAACGCATCATATCCGGTCAAGCCCCGTCCGCCGGACGGCGGATTCATATCCGGGGAACTTCTTTTAGCCGTGCTGTTTACAGCACGGAATGGATTCTCCCACA
>DAOVDS010000015.1 GCA_030669415.1 bacterium | reverse complement strand
GCATGTGTCGCTCTGCGGGTCGGAGAGCAGGTAGGTGATTGTCACATCGCCGCTGTATATCCCGCCTGTCGGGTCGGTTATGAGCACGGTCGGCGTGTCAACGACTCCGGGCACTGTTATCGAGTCGCCCGGCGAAGGATTCGAGGCTGTGCCGTCGCCGTTGCAGTAGGTTATCCTGTAGTAGTAGGTATTCCCCTGCACGACAGTCGTGTCGGTGTAGGAGTAGTTGTTGGTGAAGAACTGGAGTTCGACGAGGTCGCCGCCGGCGAAGTCGCCGTCGTCGTCGCGCTCTATCTTCACGCCGGTGCTGCCGGCATCCTGGTTCGGCGGAGGCGTTATTGTGACGAGGACTTCCGTATCGCCTCCGGTGAGCGTAAGGTCGAAATCGTCGAGCGTCGCGTCGCGCACCAGCGAGTAGGCCACCGTTGACGGGCTCGTCGGGTCGCTCTTTGCGTCTATCGTATCCATATCAAACTGGATAAGGAACTTGACGTCCCACACAGTACCGGAACTGCTGCCCGGAGCGGCGTACAGCGCGGTGGCTGTGTACGTGTTGTTGTCCGACCAGGATGCATCCCCGGTGCCGGATTCCTGATTGACATCGAAAACAAGGCTGTTTACACCGTTGTAATAAAACCTGCCTGTTATGGGTATCTCAATCCAGTCGCCCACCGAGGCGGCCGGAACGGTATACAGGGGCGTATCCCATACCGTCGTGTCGTCTCCCTCGGTGAAGTTCCCGGCGAAGCTTGTTCCGAGTGCACCAAGGGTAGTGTGGCCAAGCTTGATTGTCACATTGTTATAAGACTGGCCGGTCGTGTCTAAATTCAGTTTCCAGTATATCTTGGTGATATTACCGGCCTGGTTGGACAGCTCGCTTGCCAGGTAGAGCATCTGCATGTGTCTTCCGGTGCTGACCCACGGCCAGGTGAAGCCCCCGGTTGGGGCAGGCTCGATAGCAATAGTCGTGGTGCCCAGGACGGCGGAGCGAAGCTGCCTGGTGGCGGGCTCGTTCTCTCCGCTTACAGTCTCCTCGTAGGATGCTCCCGGGCGGTAGATTATCATAATCAGGCCGCCGCTGTCATCTTCGAGCAGGTAGGCATCGGCCTCGGTAACGTCGTCTGTCCATTCCCAGAGTATGGTTGTGGTGCCTGAGCCTATGCCGGTGAAGCCGCCGGGTACGGTCAGGTCGCCTACAACGTCTATGGCTTCGCTTATGTATTCGGCCGTTTCGATGCCGTCGCCGTTTCGGAACGTGATACCATAGTAATAGGTTCCGCTCCCGGGTACTGTGTCGGTATAGTCGTAAACTTCAGTTGTGGCGGGCGCGTAGTACGACTTGACTACAGCGCCGTCGGAGAGTGCCGCATCCGTACCGCGCCTAATCTGGAGGCCCGTCAGGTCGGCGTTGGGGTTTGGCGGCGGGGTGACTGAGATGTCCACATCCAGGCTGCCGGTTACTGTTGTAATTGTTACATCAGTATCCAGCGGGTCATGCACAAGGGTGTAGCGTGTCGAACTGCCGCTTGCGTCGCTATCCAGCACGCCGCTCCCCGTGTCCACGTAATCCCTGAAGTAGAAGTCGAAGGCAGTAACCGCGCCCCAGCCTGTGCCATGGTCCACCGCGGAGTATCCGTCCGCGTAAGTTCCCCCGTCCAACCCGCACCAGGCGTATTGAACATCCGCGGAACTGCATTTCAGTACTATCCAGTACACCTGCCCGGAGACGATGGTAATTGTCGATGAAAAAGTAACATCGTACCAGTATGCATGGGTGCTATCTTTGGCCCAGTCATTGCGGGACACTGAATCAATGAGTGTCCCGGGCAGGCCGCCTGAATCGTTCCTCATCTCTATGGTAATAGAGGCTGTCGATGCGTCAAGGCGCATAGTGAGAACCTGTATCTTGGTGAGGGTTCCGCTGACACCGGCAGTAAAAGACTGGGCAATTGACTGGTCTGCGTATACAGAATACCCGGTAACGGAAGGCCCCGAGGGAACGAACTCCTGGTCGAGCTGCTCGCCGCCCCCGGTGGTACCGATGGCTTTGACGTACCTGTCGTACTGCTCGTTTTCTGAGAGGCCGGTTTCATCAACCGAGGTACTGTCGGGCCCCGCGCTGGCCTTTTCCGTATTGTCGCCCGTATCATAGACCTTATGCGCGGTCTCGTTGTCGGGCGTGGTATTGGTGTCTGTCCAAGACCACTGAATGGTGTCGGTGCCGGTGGCAGTACCTGAGAAATCGGTTGGCGGGTTGAGCTGCTGAGCCGCAGCGGGGGTGGTCCAGAAGACAACCGCCGGCAAAATAACCACAAAAACGAGCCAAAGCTTCGTGCCGCTCATGGACATACCTCCCACTCCCCGGATAGAGTATCCTTACCTACAGCTTCACTGTACATCAATAGGACGCAATTTTGCAGTGAATTCTGACAAAAAACTGAAACTGTTTGAGATGTTTATGTCGGGTGGAGTTACCTGGCTCCGTAGAAGCCATCCTGCTGGTCGTCGAGCTTCTCGACGAAGCCTTTTCGCGAGAGCGCGGAGAGGGCCATGGCCGCCTGGGCGGTTTCGATTCCGAGGGAGGAGCAGATTTCCGCGAAGCTGCATGGCCGCCGGCGCAGCAGGTCGAGGATTTTTTCGGCTGCCTCACCGGGAACGCCGTGGTGAGCCGCGGTGGAAGGCGCAACGGCAGCGGCGCCGTGCCCCAGGAAACCCACGGCTTCGGCCAGGCGCTCGGGCGTCAGTGGGGCGGCGGACCCTTCGGCGGGCGGGCGGGCGACAGTGTTAAGGTCGATGGAATCGGGCGCAATTCTGAGCGCGGCGGCCCTGATAGCTTCGAGCTCGGCCTGCGTATCGTTAATCGAGTCTACAAGCAGGATTTCAAGGCGTAGCTCACCGGCGAACTCTTTTCTGAAAGCAATAAGCCCCTCGATTATCGCATTAATCCGGAGCCCCGGCGCGGGGCGGTTCACGCGCTCAAAAACAGGCTGTGTAGCCGCATCCAGGGAAGGAACGACGAGGTCCGCGGGAAGCAGCGCCTGGCGCACTTCGGGCAGGGTGAGCATGCTCGAATTGGTCAGAACGGCGACTTTCGTGTCGGCGAGCTTTTTCACGCCGTCAATCAGCTCGCCCAGCCTGAGATGAAGGGTCGGCTCGCCGGAGCCGGAGAAGGTGATGTAATCGGGCCTCGGTCCGGGGCCCTCGATGTACTGCCTTATCTCGGAAAGGACGGGCTCGACGGGGATGTACTCGCGGCGCTCAAGCGTGGTTCTGGGTGTTTTCCCGAGCTGGCAGTAGACGCAACTGAAGGAGCATGTTTTCAGCGGCAGGATGTCCACGCCGAGTGAGCTTCCCAGCCGCCGCGAGGTGACAGGCCCGTAGAGGTATTTCATGTGTTTCTTATCTCGATTTCGGGTTCCAGGTGAGTCTCGGTTACAAGGGAGTTGGTGACAAGGCACCTTCGGTGCGCCTTTTCAATCATCTTCTGTGCCTTTTCGGGGGTGGCACCTTCACCGAGGACGATTTTAGGCCGGATAGTGACACTGGTGAAGCGGAAGACACGGTCAATGGTTTTGAGCACACCTTCGGCGCTGGACTCGTAGGACAGGATTTCCACGCCGCTTCTTGCCGCGATTTCGTCGAAGGTCATCATGATGCAGGTCTCGATGGTTGAGACAAACAGGTGCTCTGCGGTCCAGTTCTTTTCATCGCCGCCGAAGCACTCCGGGCAGCCGAGCCGCACGGTGGGGATTCGCGGCGCGTTCATCTCACCGGCGTGGCGGCCGAGCCGGCGCACGGAGGTCTCGAACTTGAATACTGCAGGTTCCAAAGATGCCATTTTGTCTCCTCCGAACATACTCGCCGCAAGGGCGCTATTCCGCGTTGTAAACAACGCGGCTAAAATATCCCCGGGTTAAATCCGCCGTCCGGCGGACGGGGCTTTGGAATTTTATCTGTCGCGGAGATTACCCAGCGGGAATACGGGTATCATTTCTTCTTCGACGAACTTGCACGCAGCTTGCGGGTCAACACGCCAGTTGGTCGGGCACATGGCAAGGCACTCCACGAGTGAGAAGCCTTTTCCTTCTACCTGGTTTTTGAACGCCTTTAGCAGGGCTTTTTTTGCCTTGCGCACGTGCTTGGCGTTGTGGACTGAGACGCGCTCGATAAACACAGGCATATCGAGGGTGTCAATCAACTCGCAGACGCGAATGGGCGGCCCCTCGTTTTCGATACTCCTGCCGCGCGGTGTTGTCTCGGACCGCATACCTACGAGCGTGGTGGGGGCCATCTGTCCGCCCGTCATGCCGTAGATGGCGTTGTTGACGAAGATGGTGGTGAAGTTCTCGCCCCTGTTGGCCGCATGCAGGATGTTGTTGGTGCCGATTGCCGCCAGGTCGCCATCTCCCTGGTAGGTGAAGACAATCATCTCAGGCCGGGCACGCTTGATGCCGGTGGCGACTGCGGGCGCCCTGCCGTGTGCGGCCTCTATCGAGTCCACGTCGATGTAGAAATAGAGAAGCACGGAGCAGCCAACGGGTGCAACCGCGATAGTCTGCTCCCGCACGCCCAGCTCATCTATGACCTCTGCGATGAGCTTGTGGATAATGCCGTGTCCGCAGCCCGGGCAATAGTGCGAAACGACATCGACCAGGCTGTCGGGCCTTTTGTACACAATCTCTTCGGTCTCTGGTGCCATTGGCTCTACCTCTCGCAGTTAACCCAGGATTTCATTTGCCTTGTCAATAACCTCAGGCGGTGTGGGGATGCCGCCGCCCATGCGCCCGTAGAAGTGCACGTCAGCATCATGTGCAGCGTGCAGTCTCACATCTTCGACCATCTGCCCGGCGTTCATTTCGACCACCAGGAACTTCTTGGTCCTGGCGGAAATTTCCTTGAGCACTTTCACCGGGAAGGGCCAGAGTGTTATCGGCCGCAGAAGCCCCACCTTGCGGCCATCCTTCCTGAGCGTGTTCATGGTGTCCAGGCACGCGCGCGCGCTCGTCCCGCACCCGACCAGCACAAGTTCGGCATCCTCGGTGTTCTGTGTTTCAGACCTCTGCTCGGTTTCCCGGACCTTGGCGTACTTGGCCTGGAGTTTCTCGTTGTGCTTTTCGAGCACGCCTTCGGCAAGATAGAGGCTGCGGATGATGCGCGGCTTGCGGCCCCTGGCGCCGTCGAGGATATAGTCCTTCGGGTATTCGTTGATTTGGACCTTCTCGGGATACACGACCGGCTCCATCATCTGGCCGAGCACGCCGTCGGCGAGTATCACTGAGACCATTCGCCACTTCTCGGCCAGGTCGAAGGCCAGAATCATCATCTCAACGCATTCCTGAACCGTGTGCGGCGCCAGGACTATGTTGCGGTAATCGCCGTGGCCTCCGCCCTTTGTAGCCTGGAAGTAGTCGGACTGTGTAGGCGCTATATTCCCGAGCCCCGGGCCCCCGCGCTGAACGTTGACGACAACGCCAGGCAGCTCGTCACCCGCCATGTAGGAGATGCCTTCCTGCTTGAGGCTGATACCGGGAGAGGACGACGATGTCAGCGCCCTGGCCCCGACAGAGGCCGCCCCCAGAACCATGTTTATTGCCGCAAGCTCGCTCTCGGTCTGCAGGAAGACACGGCCTTCCTCCGGCATTCTTCTGGCCATGTGGGCGGTGAACTCGTTCTGAGGGGTAATGGGGTAGCCGAAGTAGCACTGCGCGCCCGCCAGTATTGCAGCTTCGCCGAGCGCCTCATTACCTGCAACCAGTTGTTTCTTGCTCATGGCAGAATCCCCCGTCATTGGGCACGCCCGCGGCTATGCCTGCGCTTTCTCTTTTTTCTTCTTCTTTTCCCTGTAGACTGTAATGACCGCGTCAGGACACATCATCGCACAGAAGGTACAGCCCGTGCACTCTGCGTCTTCTGTCATCACCGGGTAGTTCACACCGCGCTCGTTGAGCTTGGTGGACATTTCCAGGCACTCCTTGGGACACGCAGTGACACAAAGCCCGCAGCCCTTACATTTCTGTACAGCAACCTCAATCCTCGCCATAGGTCGGGCTCCCTCCCCAGTTGAGCTTGATTCTCAGCGTCTCGAAAAAGGCCCTGTTTTCCACAAGGTGGCAGCGCCTGTGAGACTTGACTATTCGCAGCACATCGCCCCGGGCCACCTCCCGGCCGTCCTGGCCATCCACTGAAGCGACCACGCCGTTGCGGTCGGTAAGAAGCTCGATTTCGACCACGCTGCGGGCGCTGACCACCAGCGGGCGGCTCGTGACCGTGTGCGGGTTGACCGGCGTGATGCATATCGCCTCCGTGCCCGGCACCACAATCGAACCGCCGGCGGAAAGCGAATAGGCTGTCGAGCCGGTAGGCGTCGCCGCCATCACGCCGTCACCGCGCACCTCGGTTATTTCCACCGCATCGACCGTCACCCTGAAGCGAATCATCTGTATGTGCTTGAGCCTCACAAGCACCGCTTCGTTGAGAGCGTGCCATGTGTGAAGCTCGCTGCCGTCCCTGACCAGTCGCACATCGAGCATCATGCGCCGGCTTGGGGCTATCTCGCCTGACAGGATACGGGGGAGCGCTTCAAGGAACTCGGCTTCCGAGAACTCCGTCAGGAATCCGAGCCGGCCCACGTTCACGCCGACAACAGTAAGCTGATTGTCGCCCAGGCAGTTCACGGCGCGCAGAAGAGAGCCATCGCCCCCGAAAACGCAGACAAGGTCGGCTTCGATTTTTTCGAGGTCGGGAGTCTGTGCCAGGTCGGCTTCGGCAATCTCAGCCACTGCGGCAACGCGTGGCTTGATATCCGCTATAGCCTGGACGACCTTCGCGCTTCGGGAATCGCCGGCTATCAGGATTTTCTTCTTCATGTGCTTCCCGGTACAGCCTCTTGTGCAAGCCTGTTATTATGCAAATAACTTCCCCGCCCTGCAAGTAAAATTCCAAAGCTGCGTCCGCCGGACGGCGGATTCAGCCCGCGGATGTTTTAGCCGCCTCACAAATAACCGGGCCTGCTGCATGACAATTCCATGACAACGTTCTGATACGCTTTTTTCTGAAGCATTCTCCGCAGCCAGCGCCGCCGGGCACAGAGGGAAATGCGCTGATGAAGAACCGCGTTATCGCAGTGTCTGTCCTCCTGGTGACATTCCACATCCTCACGGCAGGCTGTGCGGCAACCGTTTCGGCGGAAAGAATAGACAAACTCGTTGTTGACCTCGCCAGCGAGAAATACCGTGTCCGCGAGGCGGCGGACAGTAAGCTGAGAAACCTGCTCCACACAGACAGGAGAAGTCTTCAGGCGATAGTGCCTCACCTACTGGCACACCTCAATGCGACAGCCGACCCGGAGGTGGCAACACGGCTTGAGCGCATGCTCGGCCCCGTCGCATTCGCAGGTGAGCAGTGGGAAGCTGAATTCCTGTACCTTGATGGCCTGGACCTCTACCGGCAGGGATACTTGAAGAAAGCTGTCAAGGAACTTCGCACCGCCCTGCGCATAAACCCGCAGCATGACAGGGCGAAAAGACTTCTCTACAATGCTATCTGGCTTATTACTGAACATGAACAACCAGATGAAATAACCATTGGCAGAAGCATTAAAATGGAACAGGCGATTCAGGCGGCGCTTAAGGAATTGAAGGCGCTTTCTGATTCCGGCAGGAAGCTGATGGAAGAAGAAAAATACGACCTCGCAAAGGAGCGCTTCGAGCGCTGCGTCGAGATAATACGCTGGTTTCCCTATTACCTGCATTCCGACCAGCGCTACACAGACGCAATAGCAGAATGCGACCGCAGGCAGGGAATCACAGGCGAATAGACTCGGCTGCCTGCACCCAAGCTGTACTCTGGTCGAAGTTACTTCGCCTTCTTGTCAAGCAGCTTCTTGCACCGAGCGGCTATTTGAGCCATCTTTTTGGCGAGGCCCGCTGGCTTGGCCTTCGAGTTTGTCAGGCGCCAGACCCTCCTGCCCTTCACATCGAAGAACAGAATCCAGGGCGCGTGCTTTACCTTGTGCTTCTTTTTGAGGTCGTCGCTTACCTCCTTGAGGTTGCACCTGAAACAGTGGAAGCGAACCGACGCCCTGCGGACTTCCTCGCTTGAGAGTATCTTATCCATCAGCTTGCAGCGCCTGACCTGATTCGCCACATTCTTGTCCTTGCTCTGGGCATCGTCTTCGGGCCAGTAGAAGTAGAGCATGACAGGCTTTGTGCACTTCAGGTCTGCCATGTCAGAGAAGTGTCCGAATACATCAGTCTTGCTGATTTCCTTTTTCGTCAGATTGAGGCCCAGTGTTTTTTTCCAGTCGATCTCCTTCGGAGCAGGCGGCGGGGGAGCCTTCTTTGGCTGCTGCGGTTTCGGTCGCGGCCTAACAGGCAGCGGTCGCGGACGTCACTGCCCCGCCACTTGCGCGCTGAACGCCATATAGACAAGCAGCACCACGGCAACTCCAACCGAGGATATCAGGATTGTCTTCCTCACTCTTCACCTCCTGCCCTGCACCTGCATTTCTTCCTTTCGCTGTAGAGCTTCCTCGGTCTGTTGTCCGCGAAATGCGTGCCAAGCGGCGTCAAAAACACTGCATCAGACGCTTTTCACTACACCATAAGGAGTTACAATTAGACGGGTCGGCTTGCGCGTGCCTGGCGAGACAGAGGGATTGTGTTCAGTTTCCGAACGGTGTCAGGATTTCTTTCACGTTAGTAAAGGGGCAGGCGTTTTGTCTGGTCCTTCTTCCGTTTTGCTTTCGGTGCCTTTTTGAATGTCACATTGGCGTGTTTTGAAGGCGGGCATTGAATGCCTTTTCCGCTTAACAGCTCTGCGACAGTGACCAGTTGTATCCTCGGATATTTCTTGTTCCAGCCTGGCGAATGATAGAGTGCTGCTTCTGCTGCTTCCTTTCTCATGGCCTTGGTCGGTTCGTGAAAGGAAATCAACACACCCATTGCGGCATTTTCCCTTTCTATGACTCCCCGCAAGTCGCGCACATATTCCGGTTTGAGTGTTCCCGCCTTCACGGAGAAGATAATTTGCTTAGTTCTTGCTTCCTCTGGTTCGTCGAGGAAGTAAAGCCGGCCGTCAATCCCTCTATCCGCACCTTTCTTTTGCTCTACTGGACGCGCACCCACCAGGCCCAGCGCCCACCACTGGAACTGGTAGGGGTCTTGTTTGGCAAGCGCCTCTGCATCCGGCAGCGAAACCGGCTCTCCGACAACCTGATACTCGACCTTTCCCTCATAAGCCGATTCAAGCCTGTGCTTGATAAGCGCAATCGCCAGGTAGGTAATGTCAATGCCAATCCAACGCCGGTTCAGTCCATGGGCCGCCGATACGGTTGTTCCACAACCACAGAATGGGTCCAGTACAACATCGCCTTCGTCAGATGAAGCGCGGATAATCCGTTCCAATAAACCAAGGGGTTTCTGGGTTTCGAATCCCAGCTTTTCGTCTTCGTGTTCGAGATACTTAACGTCCTCATCAATGCATCCGTCAGAACCAAACAATACGTCGTGCGTATTAGGTTGATATGCCCACATATCTTGATAGGGCACACCAGGTCCCATGTATTGCTTATACATAGGTTGGCCACCCTTCTTCTTGGGGAATACAATCAACCCTTGCTTGTAGAGGGCCTCCAACTTCTCGTGGGAAGTCATCTTCTTCCCTTGTTCAGGTAGAAAAGGTCGCAGCGATGCCGGTACAGCCCAATGCCTGCCTGCTGTTGTGGGGTCAAATCCGCGCCAAGGTTCTCCACTCTGGCCCTCCCGCGTTCCAGGCCCCGTCAGATAGTTGAGTTGGTATCTGCCTCTTTCGTCTTGCTTGGTGAAGCGGCTTTCAATGTAGGCTTTTGTATAGGGTCTAAACCCAAGCTGAAACTTGGAGTTTTCACCTTTGCTGTAGAAGAGGATTGTGTCATGGATCGGACCATACTGGCGGGTCAGTTTATGATGAGAGTTTGTTCTACGCCAAACAATTTCGCTCCTGAAGTTGATCGGACCAAACACCGCATCCATAAGAATCTTGAGATAGTGACTTGCTGTTGGGTCGCAATGCAAGTATATTGAGCCGGTAGGCTTTAGCACTCGCTTCAACTCAAGCAACCGTGGCGCCATCATGGACAGGTAGGCCAGCATGTCGTTCGGGCCGATGGATGTTCTAAATCCCTGCAGCGTCTGCGAAACTTTTTCCGGCCCATGTTGCACGACCTCTGCGTAGGCGTTTACGGCCGCTTCATCCCAAATCCATGTGTCCTCAAAAGCTTTGATTTGGGACTTTGACTCGGAGCCGTTTTTCTCAGCGAAAAGGATATTATAGTCTTGTTCGCTTTTAAAGGGAGGGTCAAGATATACCAAGTCCACGCTTTCCTTATCTATGTAACGCCGTAGGATGTCAAGATTATCGCCATAGTACAGCACGTTACCTGACATAGTTACCACCTCATTATCTCCTCATGGACTTGAGCATTAAACAAGACTTCCCCGAAGGGGTCAACCCTGTTCTTCTTTCCTGTGAGGACATGTTTTTGCTTTTGTCCATGGCCTCTGCGCTGTGAACTCTAAAAAACGAACCTGAAACATCTGGAATTTCCTTGCCTGTTTCGTGTAGTATATTGCAGCGGTTGTTGTTTCGCTCAGACATAGGGGGCAAGATGATGCTTCGAACACTTGTCGTATTCTCGTTGATTGCGGCAGTACTTCTGGCCGTTGCGAACGTCTCGTACGCGCAGGGCGTCAACGTGGACGCCAAGGCGATTGACCAGGCGGTCAAGAAGGGCGTGGACTACCTCAAGGGCCTCGTCAAGCCGGATGGCTCGTTTATCGGCACCGCCCAGCACGAGGGCCTCTACCCCGAGGGGACAACGGCGTTCGTTCTCTTCGCGCTGCTCAAAAGCGGCTTTGTAGACCGCAACGACAAGATTATCGTCAACGGCTTCAGCTACATCCGCGGCAAGCCGTTCAAGGCGGTCTACAGCGTGTCGCTGCTGATACTTGCGCTCGAGGCGCGCTATGCGCCCAAGCCCAAGAAGGCCGTACCCGTGCCAGAGCCTGAGAAGAAGAAATCCGAGAAAGGCATGATTACAGTGCCGCCCCCACCACCCGAGAAAGTCGTCAGGGGCAACTTCAAGAAGAAGGCACCACCGCAGGACCGCAAGCTATTAGACGACGCGGTCAAGTGGCTCCTCTCCAAGCAGCAGGGAAATATCTGGCGCTACCCCGGTGGAATGCCCGGCGCCGAAGCGCCCGACAGCCCGGGTGGGGGCCAGATGGCCGGCATGGAGGATTTCTCCAACACCCAGTACGCGATGCTGGCACTCAACGCCGCCCGCAGGCTCGGCTACCCCATCCCGCCCAACGTGTGGGTCAAGGTGGCTGACTACTGCATCAAGTACCAGCAGGACAAGGGCCCGGAAGTCGAGTGGTTCCCCGTACCTGCGGCCGACTTCCCGATAGCGAAACTCAGGAAGATGAGGGACAAGTACCTCAAAGAGCTGACCACCGCAATCAAGAAGCACAACAAGGAAGTCAAGAAGGCGCACCGCCAGGGCAAGGACCCCGAAGATGCCGGCCTCACCAAGGATGGACCAAAGACGTCCGTCCCCAAGCCGGAGCTTTTCAAAGATAAGAAGTACGGCGCTGAAAAAAAGAAGATGTACGCCCGCGGCTGGGCATACCTGCCAAGCGGCACACTGCCCCACTGCGGCTCCATGACGACAAGCGGCGTCGCGGCGATGGTTATCTGCAAGGATGCGCTCGAAGGTGCCGGGAAGTACCGGGCCTACAAGAAAAAGGGCGACAAGTCTATCCGCGACGGCTGCGCCTGGCTTGCGCATAACTTCACGATAAGCAGCAACCCCGGCCGCTCCGGCATCTGGCACTACTACTACCTCTACGGCCTGGAGCGCGCCGGCGTGTTGAGCCTGGTACGGCTGTTCGGCAAGCACAACTGGTACGAGGAGGGGGTCAGGCACCTCCTTGGCGCACAGGGCGGCGGGGGCGCATGGCCCGGCTCGGGCAACTGCAGCGAGCTTTCCAACACCTGCTTCGCGCTGCTGTTCCTGAAGCGCGCGACGACGCCGATTATCGCAACGCCCGAGGATGACACTTTCACCGGAGAGGACCTCTTCGGCGGAGGCGGCCACCGCAAGTAGCAGTTGTTAGAAGGCAAGTACACAAGTCAAAAAGGCAGTGCTTGACACTGCCTTTTCCTTTTTGTAAAATATAAAGCATGTTGGAGTCGGAAGAAAAGAACTACATGAAGACCGCCGAGCTTATCGAGCGCTCAGGCCTGACGAGGCAGATAATATACGAGTACATGAGCTTCGGACTGCTCATCGAGGCGAAGCGTACCGAGGCGGGGCACCGGCTCTTCGACGAGCGCTCAGTCACCGAGGCGAAGCTGATTCACCAGCTTTCCGAAAGCGGCTACACACTTCGCGCGATTCGCGAAATCTTCGTTGAGGGCAAAGGTAGAAAGAAGGCCGATGAAACACGCCTTCCGAAGAGTGACTCTTAGAGAACGCATAATCCTCGTCTGGGGCAAGCTGCGAAGGTTCTATTACCACCAGTGCAACACGCGCTATATCAAGGAGAACCACGCCCGCCGAACCGGCGAGTGCGCCCGCTGCGGCGCATGCTGCTGGCTGGCACACCCCTGCCCCAGCCTCGCATGGGAGGAAGACGGCCTCACCTACTGCAAGATTCACAAGCGCCGGGCCAAGAACTGCCGGATATTCCCCATAGACGAGAAGGACCTTCGCGACCGCGACTTCATCCTGCCCGATACCCCCTGCGGCTACTCCTTCAGGCCCAAAAGGCCCAACAACTGCGGGGACTCCGATAATTGCGATAAGCCCGATGGCAAAAAGCAGCACTCCCAACAGGATAGTAACAGCAATCAATAGCACCAGAGTCCGCTTCCTGCGCGTAATACCAAACGCAAGCCCTGAGAAAAAGCAGCACAGCGGGCCTGAAGCGACCCATAGCCAGTACAAGACTTCACTGCCGCCCCGAACCCCTCCCGGTTCTGGCGGACAAAGCCACAACGCCAGGTAGTAAGCTCCAAAAACCCATGACGCCACCTGTGAAGGCGCGCTAAGTTTTCGCTTCCAGCTCTCCGTCTCGCGCTTCCCGGCCGCGGTAACGCCCAGCATAAACAGCACCGGCATTGCGAGAAACCACGTTGCAACCAAGAAAAAGTCTGTAGGCATTTCAACTCCTTCTACACCTCAAACACCGCGACAAGCGGCGTATGGTCGGAGGGGCGCTGTTGCCTGCGGGGTTTGAGGTCTATGTAGGAATCTGTGCATTTCTTCGCCAGTGGTTTTGTGGCGAGGATGTGGTCAACGCGCCAGCCGATTTTTCGCTCAACAGTGTTTCGCTGCCGGTAGTCGTAGTACGTGTACTGCTCGGGCTCGGGGTGGTGCATCCGGAAGACATCCACCAGGCCCCAGTCGAGCACCTTCCGGTACGCCTTGTGGACCTCGGGGTGGAAATCAACGTGCCCCAGCAGGCGCTTGGGGTCGTAGACATCAATGTCAGTCGGTGCGACGTTGAGGTCGCCGCACCAGATGAGATTGTCCCGCGGCGTGAAGTTCTTCTCGAAGAACTTTCGCACCCGGGCGTACCACTTGAGCTTGTAGGCGAACCATTCGGAGTCGGGTTCCCTGCCCTGCGGGACGTAGGTGTTGACAATGGTAACCTTGCCGAATGTTGCGCATATCAGGCGCGATTCGTCCCTTGTCTTCGCACCCGGCAGGCCGGTTTGAACATCCTCTGCCTTGTCGGCACTCACGACAGCCACGCCGGAGTAGCCTTTTTCACCGCTGTAGACGACATGATAGCCGGCGCCGGTGAAGTCCATCTCCGGGAATTCGGAGTCCCGCACCTTGGTCTCCTGCAGGCAGAGGATTACGGGCGAGTTGGCCGCAAGCCAGTCAAGCACAATCGGCATTCTGGCACGCACACCATTTACGTTGAACGTGGCAACCTTCATCTCGTCCCACCCGAGACGGTTCTACTGCGAGCCTTTAATGATATCTGCGAGCTTTTTCAGCATGCCTTCGCTGTAATCGAGGACACCCTTGGCGACATCGACTGGCTGGAGCATCTTGCGGCCGGATTTCTGCGTTTCTGTAAGAAGAAGGATGCGCCTGGCGCCTTTATCGAAGTTCATGCCCGGCAGTTGCAGGATATCGAGGTGCTCGCGCTTGGGCACGCCCTTGAGGGCGGAAAGGACCTTGACCACATAGTATTTGAATGCGCCCCTGTCCTCAAGCACCACGACCTCGACTGCGACGATGATTTGCGCCCTGTCGCAGAGCACTCCGAGCTTGTCGCGGGTTTTCTCAGGCGTGAGGAGTTTCGCAAGCCTGTCGGTAGAGGTCGCATCCGCCTTGACGGGGCTGTAGAGGAGCGTAAGCGTATCGCCGTCTTTTTTCAGGAAGACGATGAAGTCGCCTTTGTCGAAACCCTTGATACCTTCGGCATCCTTGGGTCTGGTGATAAGTATCTCGTTTTCGGCCACCTTGGGGGGCTCGCCCTTGTAGAGGCCGTTGAGGGTAACCTGGACCTTCGTTGCGCGCACACCCTCGTTGGGGATGGCTACCAGCGCGACCACGTCGGATTTCTCGACCATCTCCTTGAGCTTGTCGTCGGTGATGTCGTATCCGACCTTGTAGGATGTGAGAGTCCAGGCCTCCCTGACCTCACCGCGCTTGGTGATTTCGAGCTTCACGAGACCTACTCCCCTGGCCCACCACATATTGATAATATCGAGGTCCCCTTCCGGCGCGCTCTGTACTCTCAGGCATCCCTTGAACTTACCCGCGGGCGTCTCGATGTCCTCTACGGCAGCAACGGTGGATTTTATGACAATTGCCATCTCACCGGCCGCTTCGCCGGGGTCGGTAGTCCAGGTGTCGCCCTTCTTGGCGCCGAACTTGATTACTTTCCAGCGGAAGCCAGGCATGAGCTCCCAGGTAAGAGAGTCCTTGTCCATTTCCCAGGTCATGGCAGGGATATCCCCATCCATCAGCCTGCCTGTGATTTTCAGCTTGTACTTGCCGCCCTTTAGAACTTCCGTCAGCTCCATTTTCCCGGCACCTTTATCAGCGCGCTCCACAGTGTCGTACTGCCAGAAATTGCCTTTGGCAAGCCGCAGGAAGAGGGCATCCGCGGCTTTCTCGGGCGCGGCCCCGTAGGCTTTGGCCAGCATCTCCTTGAGCTTTTCGCCGCTCATGCCGTTGAAGGATGTAAGACTCCAGCTCAGGTCCATCTTGCCGCCTTCGACGACTTCGAGCTTGACAAGGCCCACGCCCCTGGCCCACCACATGTATGCGATTTCCTCCTCATCGGAGCCCTCGGGGGCATTGCGGACTTTCAGGCAGTTGGCGAACTTGCCGGCGGGTGTCTGGATGTCCTTGACTGCCACGACCCTGGACTTCATAACGAGCTTTTTTCTCCCCGGCCTTTCGACGGTAGTGTGCCACTCGTCGCCTTTCTTCACGCCGAACTTCAGGACTTTCCACTTGAAGCCGGGCTTCCAGTCCCAGATGAAGAAGTCGCGGGTAATCTGCCAGGCGGTGCCCTCGGGGCCACGAACGTCTGTGAGCTTGACCTTGAAGTTGCCATCTTCGCCCATTTCGACGACTTCGATTTTTCCAGCCTTCGTCCTGCCGCGAGCCTGGATGTCGTACTGCCATGTGTAACCCTTGGCGATTAGAATGAAAGGCTTCTCGGGCTTGCCAGGGCCGACCTTGCAGGCTTTGAGAACGGATGAGGTGACGATTTTCCCGTCGCGCGAGACCTCGACCTTTACGAGGCCGACTCCTCTCGCCCACCACATGTAGTTGGTCTCCTCGCTTCCTTCCGCGGCGTTCTTTATCTTCAGGCACGCCTTGAACTTTCCGGCAGGAGTCTCGATGTCCTCCACGGCGACGACCTCGGAGTTCATGGTTCTTTTCTCGCCCTGCCCTTCCCCTGGGAGCTCGGAAGTCCACTTGTCGCCTTTCTTCGCGTCGAGCTTCAGTACCTTCCACTTCATCTCAGGCCCCATGTCCCAGGACAGGAAGTCCTTGTCGAACTTCCAGGTCATGTTCTCAGGAGCACCCGCGAGCATGCCTGTGGCTTTGAGCTTGCAAGTGCCGTCCTTGGCGACATCCAGCACTTCGAGCTTTTCAGAATGTTTCTCCGCGCCGCTGGTGACTTCATACTCCCAGAAGTTCCCCTTGGCAGGCTCGAAGAATGGCTTGTTCTCCCCGCCGGCAAGCGCCACGCCGAATGCGAGCAGCAGCACTGAAACCACAACTATCAGCTTTCTCATTCTTTCTCCCTCCTGCAGCAAGTATTCTATTTCCCACGTTTTTTCAGGTACTTGTCGAACCAGCGCAGGATGTGTTTCAGGCACGCGATTCGTTCTTTCTGTTTCGCCCCCATCCTCCTTCCGGGAACCGGGTTCTGATTCTGCTTATATCACATATTGCGGCAACAATCAATTTGGATGTGAATTTCGAGAGCGCTGCGGAACAGGTCAATAAGCAACAAGAAGCTCTACAGGAAGCAGGCTCATTACGGGCCCATTCCAGACAATGATGATTCCGATTGCCGCCTGTCACGCCTGTCAGAAGAGGATGTGCAAGCCAATCATCGGGATTATGCCGAATGCATCTTCTATTTTGTCACCTGTATCGCGGTCAATCTGGTGGCCTTCTATCATAACGTACATGATGCCAATCATGAATGTCGCGTCGGGCGCGAACTCGAAGTACATCCCGAAAGCCGCGCCGCCCATGAGGAAATCCGCCTCGCGGCTGCGAGCTCCGTGGCTCTCCGTAGTTGAGGGGCTGTTCTGAACAGCCATCAGACTGAAATCGAACTTGGCATGGTGCGCCGTGTGAACCTGGAAGCCAAGCTGCAGCGTCGCCTCGTCGGAGTAGTGTTCTTTGACATCGTGGCGCTTGCGCCTGCCGCCGAACACGTAGGAGCAGACCATGTAAGGCTTGATATTGCCTGAAGTGCCACTCACGGCGAAGCCTGCCCCGTAGCTTATGACGCCATCACCCGGGTAGTCGCGCTTGCCGTCCTGAACGAGGGCACCGTTGATTTTGACCTCGCCCTGGCCATCCTTGCGGTAGCCGCTGGGGAAGATGCCTATGAGGGCGAAGACAGCATCCGCGCCGCTTGTGCGCTCGTCGGCGATACGGAAACGCAGGCGGAAGTCCGTATCTTCGATTCCTTCCGTATAGCTTTCCATCTCGACATGGCTACCTAAAAAGTCCGCTTCCAGGTCACTTGAGCCTGTGGCGATGTACCCGCTGCGAATCTCGACATCCACGCCATCGGACAGGCCAAAGCCGAGTGCAACGCTTATGCGATGCTCCTCGCCCTTTATGTCCGCCTTGACGGTGCCCAGAACAAGCTCGCCTTCGGTCATGGAATATGAATAGCCGAACTCGCTGAAGAACCGGCCCGGCTCGAGCATGTCGGTTGGCAGCAACCGGTCACCAGCATAGGCACTAACAGTAACAAGAACAACCGCAACGGCAACGGCAACTGCAGACAGCTTTGCGACCTTCATTTTGTCTCCTCTCGAAAAGGCTCAACGGGAAACAGCGTACTCGATTATAGTTGACGAAGAACCGGCATTCAAGGTTCAGTCTTTTTTCTGCGCGAAAATCGCCTGGGCGTTTTTGCTTGATGGCAGCAACGCTTCAAGGGTATATTGACTCCCTGAAACCGGAAAGCCAGAATCAGTGCCACGGAGGAAGAAATGGCCAGACTCGGGAAAGTAGGCGTTGTGGGCGCAGGTAACATGGGCAGCGGGATTGCACAGAAGACTGCGCAGGAAGGGCTGGAGGTCGTTCTTGTCGACTTGGAGGATGAGTTTGTCGAGCGCGGCGTGGGCATGATAAGGAAGATGCTCGAAGATGGCGTTGAGCGCAAGATTTTCAAGCCGGCGCAGGTCGAGGAGATTCTCGGCCGCATACACCCCACGGCGGACATGAATGCGCTTGCGGACTGCGACCTGGTGATAGAGGCAGTATTCGAGGACCTCAACGTGAAGAAGGAGCTTTTCGCCAAGCTCAACGGAATCTGCAAACCGGAAACAGTACTTGCGACAAACACCTCATCTTTCGCCGTCGAAGACCTGGCGCTGGCGTCGGGAAGGCCCCGGAATGTAATCGGGCTTCATTTCTTCTACCACCCTGCGAAGAACCGGCTGCTTGAGGTGATTCCCTGCGAAAGCTCCTCGAAGGAGGCGCTCGCGCTCGGGTGGGAGTATTCCCGGCGCGCAGGCAAGACCGGCATCGGTGTGGTCGATACCCCCGGCTTCGCGGTCAACAGGTTCTTCGTCCCCTGGCTCAACGAGGCGACGAGACTTCTGGGCGAGGGAATTGCCGATGCGGCGACAATCGATGAGGCTGCGAAAAAGGCATTCGGCATAGGAATGGGGCCGTTTCTCCTGATGAATGTGACAGGCGTGCCTATTGCCTACCACAGCGCCTCTACCCTGGGCGAGAAGCTGGGTGAGTTCTACCGGCCAAGCGAGATGCTCAGGAAGCAGTTCGAGGACGGCGCCAAGTGGGAAATCGGCGAGCAGGCGGATGAGGCGAAGTTCGACGCCCTCGCAGACAGGCTGCTGGGCGTGGTGTTCTACGTGGCTGCGAGTCTCGAGGAAGAGCGGGTTGCGTCGGTCAGCGATATAGACCGCGGGGCGAAAATCGGCCTGCGCTGGCGGCTCGGACCGTTCGAGATGATGAATAGGATGGGGGCTGAGAAGGCGTTCGCCACGGTGAGCGCGCTAACTGAGCGCCACGGGCTAAAGGTTCCGGCAAAACTGGCAGAACTCAGGGAAACCGGCGGCACCTGGGATATCCGCTACGTGGACCTCGAGACAGATGGGCCGGTGGCATACATCACGGTCAACAGGCCCGAGGCGATGAACGCGCTCAATCCCACCGTGGCCAGCCAGCTTGCCGAAGCGTTCGACAAGGCGGATGGAGACGAGAACGTAAAATCCATAGTGCTTGGCGGTGCGGGTGGCAAGGCTTTCGTCGCAGGCGCAGACATAGGGTTCTTCATCAAGAATATCAAGAAAAACACTTTCAAGAACATCTATGACTTCACTAAGGATGGGCACGACCTGCTCAAGCGCATCAGCGCAAGCGCCAAGACGGTGTTTGTGAAGATGGATGGCCTGGCACTCGGCGGGGGCCTGGAACTGGCACTCGGGGCCCACTGCATCGTGGCGAGCGAGAAGGCGAGCATGTCGCTTCCGGAGACTGGGATAGGGATATACCCCGGCCTGGGCGGTATGGCGCGTGCATCACGCTATGTGGGCAAGGAGCTTGCGAAGTACCTGGTGCTCACCGGCAAGATGATTGGCGCCGCAGATGCGCACGCGATCGGCCTTGTCGAATACGTCGTCCCCGCATCAGAGATAGACGAGAAGGTGCGGGCGCTGGCCCGCGAGCCCGGGCGCGCGATAACGAAGGCCAAGAAGGAGAAGAGCACCGGCGGCGAGCTGCCGGCGGAGTTTGAAAAAATCGAGAAGCTCTTCAGCGATGACAGCCTGGGCACACTGCTTGACCGGGAGAATCTTGACACGGAGAATGTGCTCGCACAGGGAATGGCCAAGGCGATTTCGTACAAGGCGCCGATTGCGGTGAAGATGGCAAACGAGCTGATGGATGAAGGGTTCAAACTGACGCTTGACGAAGCGCTCGAGCTTGAGCTCTCACGCCTCGAAGAGATTTTCGCCACAGAAGATGCGCTCGAAGGGCTCAAGAGCGTGGTTGAACGCAGGCGCCCCTCGTACAAGGGAGCATAGGCACTTTGAAAGAGACAACGCGGCAATTTCTGAAAGACTGGGGCCTGGCGAGCATCTCGTCGGTCCTGCTCTACCTCGCGTACTACCCGGCCAACGTGTCGTTCTTCGCCTGGTTCGCGCTGGTGCCCTGGCTGGTAATCGCGGCGCGGCGCGAGCCGCTTCACGCGGGGCTGATATCGCTCGGGGCCGGTCTTGTGCACTTCGTCCTGGCTATCTCGTGGATTGGCGTTGTCACCTACAGCGGGCTGCTGGGCTCTGTGGTGATATGCGCCGCCTTCACCTGACTCTTCGGAATCCTCTACAGCTTCTCGGTGAGGAGGCTCAACATCCCGGTGGCGCTGGCCGGCCCGGTCATCTGGGTCGCAGTGGAATATGCCCGCTCGAATTTCTCCTTCCTGGCTTTCCCGTGGGTGCTTGCAGGGCACAGCCAGCACGCCAACCTCTCCGTGATTCAGATTGCGGACATTACAGGCGTGTTCGGTGTAAGCTTCCTTATACTGCTGGTAAACGGGGCCATAGCGCAGGCGGTGATTTTCCTGCGATTCAAAGAGGGAGACTTCAGGCGCGTCAAGCTCGGCGCCGCAGTTGCGGCGGTGCTGCTTGCGCTCAACTTCCTGTACGGGTTCTGGTGCCTGGGCGCCGCCAAGTGGGAAGAGGGACCAAATGTACTTGTGGTTCAGGGGAACTACCGCCAGGACATCAAGGAAGAGAGCTTCAAAGAGCTCGAAACCCTGGGCCGGCAAATGAAGCGCGACCACATCGAGCTTACCGCCGGGGTTTTCGAGAATCCGGCCCAGCTCATTGTCTGGCCTGAGACGATGTGGCCGGGCTTCCTGCTTGCCGACCCCCCAGGCTTTGCGCAGATATCCGCGCTGGCCAGGCAGACGAACTCGCACATACTTATCGGCACCCAGCGCTTTGTTTTCGAGGACCGTCCCAGACGGCGCAACTCCGCCGTGCTGATTACACCCGAAGGCAGGGCGGGAAAGGGTGTCTACGACAAGATGTTCCTCGTGCCTGTGAGCGAGTACATCCCGTTCGAGGACTCGCTGCCGGTTATCAAGTTCATCCTGAACCAGATGCTTCCGTACGAAGCTGAGAGCCTCACGCACGGCACGACGATGGAGATTTTCGATGTCGCCGGTGCGAAGTTCGCGGTGGTGATTTGCTTCGAGCTGTCGCTTGACTGGCTTGTGCGCGGGGCGAGGAACGCGGGCGCCCAGTACGTCATAAACATCTCCAACGACGGCTGGTTTACCGACTCGGCCGAGCTGGACCTCGCGCTCGGGCAGGGGGTCTTTCGTGCCATTGAGAACCGCATGGGCGTGGTGCGGTCCGTGAACACCGGCATAAGCAGCTTCATAGACCCCGTGGGACACGTGAATCTTCTTGAAGTCGACGGCAGGCGCAAGCAGGTCTCGGGTACACTGCACGGCCGGGTGGCACTGGGCGGCGCGAAAACGCTCTTCACCAAATGGGGGAACTGGTTCGGTTTCCTCAATCTCCTTTGCGCAATTGCAGTTGTGGTGTACGGTTGCGCATGCTTTCTGAGGGCCAGGAGAGGCGGTAGTGGCAAAATAAGGTGAAATTTCTCTTGACATTTGAGAGTTTTGGTATAGTATCGGAATCAGCCAAGTGTAGAAGAAGTCTGCGATAACAACGCCAGCCTGACTTGAAGGAGAGGCTCATGAGCGTACTGGCAAAGGTTTTTGTCATAATCAACCTTATATTCAGCATAGCCTACCTGAGTGTTTCAGGCGCCTTGTACCATCACAAGCAGGATTGGCGAACTGAATTCAACAATATCGCCCGCGACTATCGCACGCTCAAGCAGCGCGACGACGGCGTTATCTCCACACTCAAGAACAGAATCAAGGAGATAAACGAGTACGTCGCAAGGCTTGAGAACCAGATAGGCGACCTGCTGGCCAGAATCGATGACATCGGGCAGAAGTACCGCAACGCCCGCACCAACCTGGCCATTGAAACGCAGGAGATGGCGCTGCTGCTTACAGACCACAGCCGCGTCATAATGATATTACAGGGCCGGGAAACGAGAATCAGAGAGCTCATGATTGAAAGGGACTTCTTCCAGAGAAAGTTCCAGGAAATCATGGCGCAGAAGAACACGGCTGAGAACCAGGTTGCGCGTCTCACCAAGATGCTGCTCGATACGCGCAAAGACCTCTCTGACCTCAGGAAGGACTACGTCGCCACCCGCAGGGAGCTCAACGACAAGAAGCTGGTGCTTCAGAAGCTGCGCAACTTCGGCATTCCGGTTGAGAAGATTGTGCTTCTCATCCCGCCGCCGCCGATTGATGGCGAGGTTGTGGCATACGACCCGCCGACCAGGCTGGTCCTGCTCTCGGTCGGGCGACAGGACAAGGTTGTCGAAGGCTACGAATTCACCATCTACCGCGGGACAAGGTTCATCGCCCGCGTGAAGGTGGAGAAAGTCCTGCCCGACATGTGCGCTGCAAGAGTGATATTCGAGGTTGCCAAGATCCAGCGAGGCGACCTTGCAGCCACAAGGCTACACTAAACGTTTGCGAATCGCTTCCAAGGGCGCAGTTGACAGGCTGCGCCCTTTTACTTTGGAGGTAGGCAGTTGGAAATCCTCGCACTGAGCGCCAGCCCGCGAATAGGCGCCAACTCCGACCTGCTGCTCGAGGGCGCGATAGAGAGCGCCCGCGAAGCCGGTGCATCGGTCAGGAAGTTTCGCGTTTCAGACCTCAACATCAAGCCCTGCCGCGGGTGCCTGCGCTGCAACGTGCTCGGCCGCTGCGCAATAAAGGGCGACGACTGGGCCGAATTTTCGAAGCAGTTTATGGATGCCGACGCTGTTCTCATTGCAGCGCCGGTATATTTCTGGTACGTGCCCGGCACACTCAAAGTCCTTATTGACCGCTTCCGCTCGCTTATCGTGGTTACAATGGGTGCCGAGCATATCACCTGTACGCCTCGCCAGTGGAGGCCAAAAAACTTCGGTTTCATCCTCACCCAGGGCGAGCCGACTGGAGACGACTTCGCTCCTGCACTTGACATGCTGCGGACCTTCGCGGAAAAGATGAGTCTTGGTGGACACGTTGTCGGCGAGGTGGTGGCGAAGGGGCCGGCGATGAAAAGCCAGGTGGCGATGAACCCCGCGCAGCTTGCGGAGCTTTTCTCGAAGGTCGGCCTGCCGACAAACGCGGAGTTTGTGGACTCGCAGTATGAGCGCTACCAGGGTTACTACGCGGCAGCCCGCGCCCTCGGCCGCAACCTCGCCTCAGGTTAGCTTACCCGACCCCGCTTCGGAATGAGAACTGCTCCCATGTCCCTGAGGTCAAGGCACAATGCACCCTCAGCCCTGCGCTTGAAGCTCTTGGCAACAATGGCGTAGCACTCGTTTCTCTTGCCCCTGTTCCAGTCAACCAGGGTGGCTTTGCGTTTCAGGTCGGCAAGGAGTGTCTCGGCATTCACGTTCTTGCGCCACTTGACCTCGCAGAAGAGGATGTCACTTGTCTCCTCATTGAACACGACCACGTCCATCTCTTCACCCTTGTGCCACCACTTGCCTGTCCTCGAAGGAGTAAACGGCAGGCGCGCGCCACGGGCCAGCTCGTCTATCGCTTCCTTGGCAACCTTCTCAAAAGCAAAGCCGACGAAGCTGTTCAGACTCGGCTTTATCAGCCGCCGTATCACGTAGTCCTGTTCATCCTTTTCCACGTACTGCACCGCGGGATGCACATACCTGAACCAGAACTGGAAGTAATTGTCGAGCAGCCGGTAGATTCCCATTCTCGATTTCTCAGGATGCTTTACAGTTGCCGGGACAGCGCGCTCAACGAGGTGCAGGTCCGCTAGGACCGAGAGGTACTTAGCAATCACGCCCTTGTTCAGGCCGGTATCGTTCATTATCTTCGAGAGTCTCGTATTGCCCCTGGCTATGGAGGAGAGTATCGAGAAGTAGAGCCGCGGCTCCCTGAGTTCCCCTCTGAGAAGGAACTCTGCGTCTCTGAACATGAACACATCCTCTTTGAGGATATTCTCCTTGATGTTCCAGTAGATGTCCTTTGTCGTGTCGTACTCAATCAGGTACGCCGGCGTGCCGCCGAAAACCGCGTAAGCCTGCACCGCCTTCTCAATATCGTTGCCCAGCAGTGCCAGCGCCTGCCTGAACGCAAACGGCCTGAGCAGAATCTGCCCCGTTCTCCTCCCATAGAGCGGTGACTTGCCACCGAGCAAACTCTCCATCATACTTAT
>DAOVDS010000374.1 GCA_030669415.1 bacterium | reverse complement strand
ATGCATTTTAAAGATGGAATCCGAGAGAGCAAGAATGCAGAATGAAGAATACAGGATACAGAATGGAATTCGCCGTACGGCGAATCGCGCTTCGCGCATCCTTACCCCCCCTGTATTCTGCCTTCTGTATTCTGTATTCTTTCCAAAGAGGGAACATCTCCGTCTCTCCCCGATCTCCATATCTCCCTTCTTACACATGAGTCATTTGCCAAAGACTCGACCTGACTCCTGTAACCTGCGTGGTGAAAGGACGGTTGCGCAAAGGCGAAGCTGGTGCTATACTTGTGGAGTTCACAGTGGGAGACTCCAGATGACTGAAGAGCGGCAGGCAAAGGCGATTAGGAAGCTTTTCACACTGGCGCAGAAGTACGGCGCGTCGGACTTGCACCTGAAGGCGGGCTCGCCTCCGATTTTTCGCGTTAAGGGCGAGATACGCGAGCTTGACACAGGCGCGCTGACGAAGCAGCAGGTGCATGAGATGCTCTATTCTGTGCTCACGGACACGCAGAAGGAAAAGTTCGAGCGCGAGAACGACCTGGACTTCGCCTACTCCTTCCCCGGGGTGGGGCGCTTCAGGGTCAACGCGTTTGTGCAGCGCGGGTCCATCTCGATAGCTGCCCGGCGGGTATCGGGCACCATACCGGCCTTTAAGGAGCTTCACCTGGAAGCGCCCGCGATGAGGCAGATAGCCGAGATGCAGCGCGGGCTCGTGATAGTGGCGGGGATAACGGGAAGCGGCAAGTCCACCACGCTCGCCTCGATAATCCAGCACATAAACGAGCACAGGCGCTGCCACGTGGTCACAATCGAGGACCCCATCGAGTACCTCTACACTGACAAGAAAGCGTTCATCAACCAGCGCGAGGTCGGCATTGATGTGCCCTCGTTCAAGAGCGCGCTCAAGTACGTCATGCGCCAGGACCCGGATGTGATTCTCGTCGGCGAGATGCGCGATGCGGAGACGTTCGAGAGCGGCCTGACGGCGGCGGAGACGGGACACCTGGTGTTCGGAACAGTGCACTCGTCCACCGTGGCGCAGACGATAAGCCGGATACTCGACATGTTCCCGAACGAGAGCCACAGGCAGATACTCATGGGGCTGCGGTTCAACCTGCGGGCGATTGTGTGCCAGCGGCTGCTTCAGTCGAGCCAGCCGGCGGTGGGGCTGATACCGGCGCAGGAGATACTTTTCGTGAACTTCACGGCCGCCAAGCTGATTGGCGAGGGGAAGTACGACACGCTTCCCGAGCTTATGCGCGGCGCGACCGAGGAAGGCATGCAGGACTTCAACCAGTCGCTTGTGAAGCTGGTCAAGGAAGGGCTTATCAGCAAGGAATCGGCGCTAACGGCCTCGGACAACCCCGAGCAGCTCGAAATGAACCTGAAGGGGATTTACCTGAGCGACGACCACAGGATTGTCGGCTGAGCTCTTTGACAACCGGGACAGTTGCGTATCAGGCCTTGAAGACAATCTTGCGCTTCGGCTCGGCGATTATGCGCCCGACGATGGCGCCAGTCTCGCCGGCCTCCTGCAGGTCCCTTGCAAGCGCATGGGCGTCATCGGGAGTTAGCGCGACGAGCAGGCCGCCCGATGTCTGGGCATCGTTGAGAATGTCCATATCAACTGGCGAGACCTGCTTGGCATCCACGAAGCGGCACTTGCAGAACTCCAGGTTGCGGCGGGTCCCAGCCGGGACAAGGCCCATTGCGGCGTAGTCGCGGGTGCCATCAAGGAGCGGGACAGAGTGCACGTCGAGCTCGGCGCCGACGCCGCTTGCCACGAGCATCTCGCTCAGGTGGCCGGTGAGTCCGAAGCCGGTAACGTCGGTCATGGCGTGCGCCCCGTGGGAGAGCGCCGCCTCGGCGGCAGTCTTGTTGAGTGCGGTCATGGTTGCGGCGGCTGCTTCGAGGTGCTCCGGTTTGGCCAGGCCGCCTTTGCCGGCGGTGTTGATAATGCCGGTGCCGATGGGCTTTGTCAGGACGAGGAGGTCGCCGGGCCTGGCGCCGGAGTTTGTCAGTACCTCATTCGGGTGGACAATGCCGGTGACGGCCATGCCGAACTTGAGCTCGGTGTCGTCAATGGTGTGCCCGCCAAGCAGGAGCGCGCCCGCCTCGTGGACTTTCTCGAGGCCGCCTGCGAGAATGTCGCCTATAATGGCTTTCGGCAGAGTATCCTGCGGGAAAGCCACAATGTTCAGAGCTGTAATGGGCTTTGCGCCCATGGCGTAGACATCGGAGAGCGCGTTTGCGGCCGCAATCATGCCGAAAGTGCGCGGGTCATCCACGATGGGGGTGAAGAAATCGAGAGTCTGAACGAGCGCGATTTCGTCGCTGAGCTTGTAGACACCGGCGTCGTCGGCATGCTCGAAGCCGACGAGAAGGCGCTTGTCCTTTTTGAGCACCAGCCCCTTGAGTATTTCGGCCAGGTCCCCCGGCCCGATTTTGGAAGCTCAGCCGGCGCCCCGGACGGTGCGCGAAAGGTGAATCTCTTCTTCGCTCATGTCTCCTCCGGGGATTATGTTACTCTCCGGCGAGGCCGAAATCAAGGCAAGTCTTCTGCCTAACGCATGCAGACTCCCGACCAGTCGCAGAGGTGCTTCATGAAAACTTCGGGAAGCTTTCCAATGAGTTCCGTCACAAGTGATGCGGGTGTGACTCCCGCGTATAGTCCTGCCATTCGGTTGGCTCTTGCGGCAAGTATGCATGCCTCATGTGGCTCCAGTCCCGCAAACAGGAATGCCGCTACCATCCCTGTAATCGTATCTCCCGTCCCGCCTATTGCTTCCATCGTGGGAACGTCAGGCTCCGAGACGGTCTCAACGACCTCACCGCCGGTTGCGATGAAGTCGGTGCTTCCCTTGACAATCAGCGTCTGGGGCGCATCGCCGTTCTTGAATGCCTGGCGAATCAAAGTCGGTACTTTGCGGGAATCGGCATTGAAGAAATGATGCTGTATGTATGCCGGGTGGGTTGCTTTCGGGTCTGTTAGGAAAGACATCTCACCGGCATCGGGAGTCATAATCTGAAAACTGCTGGACAGGCCCGCCGCCTTGGCCGCGTACATGGAGCCGGCATCCGCTATGAGGCGGGGGGCTGGAGAACACTCCTTGCACGCTGCAACCACCTTCTCCATGAGGGGCATGACAGGCATGAGATAGTGAAATGCCACAACCTGCCCCTTGAGGTCGCCTATGCTGTCAATGAGGTACTTGTATAGTTTCTTGCTGCCTGCGCCGTCACCGATGTCGCCAATCAGAGCAGCCGTCGGCGGTTCCTTGAGGCCCAGGTAATCGAGTGTTACCGCCGCGGAGGAGACCATAGCG
>DAOVDS010000305.1 GCA_030669415.1 bacterium | reverse complement strand
GAGAGAAATTCTCGCCTCTCCTCGAGCGTAGCCTGTGCCCAGAGCGTATTGAACTCCTTCGCTATCTCAAGTAGCCGCTGCACCAGGCCGCTTGACGCCTTTACTTCTTCCGAAGCACCGTCCATTCCGTTGAGTTCAGCTTCGAGTGCCTTCTTGTGCTCGTCAAGTTGCACCAGCTTTTCAGATATCATGTCCTTGGTGGCGGGCGTAATGCAGTTGAATAGGTTGTCCATCTTAGCCTGGACCTGCTGGATTTGCGTTTCTATCTTTTCTCTTCGCATGGCTTCCACTTCGGGGGTACTCTCCAACCTGTCTTTGGCTGTCGCTACTGTATCATGCCAGTCGAAGAACTCAAGCTCTTTCTGCAGCGCCTCGAGGACTGGCGGCAGGAGGACATCTTCAGGCAGGAAGTGCTGGCCGCAGACGGCAGCGCCGTGGAGCTTGTAGCCGCCGCATATGTAGCCGGTTCGGCTCCAGTTTTTCTTGCGATATACCTTTCCTTGGAAATGGTAGCCGCAGTTTGCGCAGCGCAGCTTGCCGGAGAACAAGTACGGCGAACTCGAGCGCCTGTGATTGACTGTACCATCTTTTCTTCTTGCCTTGCGCTTGAGCTGCGCCCTGCGGAACGTGTCCTTGTCTATAAGCGGTTCGTGTGTATCGGGTATGACAATCCAGTCCTTGCGGTCGTTAGCTCTCACCGCCTTACGCAGGAACTTGGGCAGCTTCTCCACTTCGTCATTCCTGACCTTGAAGAACTTACCCATCGAGCGCTTGTTGAAGACTGTTGTGCCAATGTAGTGTTCGTTCGTCAGGATTGCCGAGACAGTGCCTACAGTCCAAGGCTTTCCCTTTGCCGAAGGCGGGCCCACGCCGTTCTGCATGTCCCTGTTGAGGATGCCGACTATGGCGTTCTGTCCCTTGTTCTCATGGATGTAGAGGTGAAATATCTTTCGGACAGTCTCGACCCTCTGCTCATCGGAAGGAATAAGCCCATTTAGGTCGGTGCTCGCCTTCTGGAACTGGACGCCATTGGCCAGCGTCCTGAGCAGTTTGCCATCCATGTCGTAGACTTGCTTGCTGCCGTCGGGCATCTGCCGGACGACGGTGTGAGGATTGCCTTCTTCATCCAGGTAGACGGTATCGTATCCGAATGGCGCTCGCCTGCCGATAGAGAAAGCGCGCTTCGCCGCCTTTGCTTCTTGTGAACGGGTAACGATGCTTCGCGTCACGTAGTCGCCAATCTTGCGGCTGTACTCGCGCGCGAGCCACTGCTTGGTGCTCACAATCAGGTCGTCGGTATCGTCGCCCTGGAGGTTTTCCTGGATGTAGACTACTTCGACTCCGCACTGGCGGAAGCGGTGGCGGTAGTAGCCGGCCTCGTCATTGTCGAGCCGGCCGAAGCGTGAGATGTCGTAGCAGAGGACATACTTGAAGTTGAGGGTCTTGTTCTCGGCGGCCTCAAGCATGGCCAGGAATTCCTTACGCTTGCCCACCTCTGTACCGGTGAATGCTTCCACGTACCAGTGGATGATTTCAATGTCCTGTTCCTCGGCATAGCGCTTGATGACACGCCGCTGGCCTTCGAAGGACTCGACCTGCCGGTTGTTCTCCTGGCTCGATTTGCGGATGTATGCGACTGCCGGCTCCATATCTCACTCCTGGAAATCCATTTCGTCCCCCACACATGTTACATATCGTGTGGGTAAATCAAGGGCTTTCTCGTATTATTCTGCAGAATTTCCGCAGATTCTTTGGGTGGCAGTAGTTGTGCCCGATATGCCCGTTCGAGCCACCTGGCGAGCAGGTCTGACAACATCCTCCGCTTGACTTCACCCTTGGGATCAGACACTTCTTGCCGCTCTACTTCTATTTCCAATCTGTCTATCGTGTTCACGCCAGTTTCTGCCTATCGACTACAATCCTTACCGTACACATTTCCATTATTCTCTGAGTCGTGTTTAGTGGGTGGTGTTGAATTGTCCACTCGCTTGATGAGCGTTTCTATTTCCTCCCACCGGAACCGAATCGCCCCGTCCGGCAGCAGATAATGAGGCAGCTTGCGTCTGCGGGCCATGCGCTCCGCTTTGCCCAGCGGCCAGTTCAGACGTCGGTCCACTTCCTCGGAATGAATCAGCATAATCGTTCCCTTCCCGTAAGTTCATGGAGAACAGCATAATCTGAAGACCTTTGTGGATGTTTTGAGACCTTTTGCGATGTTTTGTGATGTTTTGAGATGTTGCGCCCCTTTTACTGGACACAACACTGCTCGCACTCTCATTGTCATCTTGACTTACGAGAACATCACGATATGATAGGTTTATCGGTTTGGTCTATGTCCACAAAGATGGATGCCTCTGGCGGTATAAAGAGTGAAGAAAACCAGATACTACCTTGCCCTGGTCACGAAGGATGAGGACGATTCAGAGGAGAACTGCAGTCACTTCTATCAGGTTGAAGATAGAGAGATTGCCAAGAAGCTCGTTCACCTTCTCAACAGGGAGTTTGGCCCGAGGTATACCAGGGAGGATCAAATCAAAGAAGAGGAACCAGAGTTGCCCGATGACGCTCCTGGCGGCTCGGCACAAATTACAGGGCCTCCGCTATTCAGCGAAGTGAGATTTGAACTGCAACCTTGTAACAAGTTTAGCGAGGAATATCAGTTTTTCATTGAGGAGAAGATTGAGAAGGTTGCCAGTGGCAGCGGATTCTGGGACGAGATGAATAATCGATATCTTCCCAGCAACTATCATGATGGGTCTGAAAACGAATTGTCTTCGGTAAACCTCTACTACCAGGCGGAGAAGTGGGAAAAGGCTCTGATTCGTAAGGAGCACGAAGACGAGCACGAGCCGGCAGCGGAGCCCGATGTTGAATTTCCTCTGATAGTGCATATTCGCAACAAGGAGAAACCCGAAGCTGCAGAACCGGAACCGATCGGCGAGAAAGGTGCGACACGGGCGGCTTCTGCAAGCCAAGGCGAGCCTCCTAAACCCATTCATTGGCTGCTCAACTGGCACGAAATCCTCGGCGTGCTGGATTGGGGGAAGAAGGGCAAGGAGGGCCGCAGGCAGATTGCTCGTCTGAATGAAGCACATGAGGGCCCCATCATCTTCACAGGCCGAGGCGGGCAGCCCAAAGTGGGCAAAGCCGAGCTGATTGAGTGGTGGAATAGACTGAGAGACAAGTTTGAAGCAGTAGAGAAGAAGAAGTATGATGCAAGAAGTACAGTAGATGACCGACACGCCTACGGCCGCGACGGAGAAGTCTTTCCGGAGATTTCCGGTCACATCAAGCGCCGGCGGAAGGACCGCAAGCCCTAACCTCCCGAAACATCGCAAAACGTCGCAATACATCGCAAAACATCCACAAACATCCCTCGACTATGCTGCTCTCTATGAACTTACGGGAACAGAACCCCTATGCGATTTGCTCTGAGAGAGCGGGCAGGTGCCTGAGAAGGTAGATAAACGGAAATTCAAAGCAAGAGATTGAGCAGACAAGAGGACTGGAACAAGCAATGACTGAGCAAGATGTAAACACAAGCACACCGCTTCAGGAGACAGAATATCCGGGTTATGCGTTGCTTGACGCCGCCATCCGATACGCGGAACTCGGATATCCCGTGTTTCCCTGCGCTCCCGGCGGCAAGGTGCCGCTTACAAAACGCGGCTTCAAGGATGCCACGACAAATACAGCTACTATCGAAGCATGGTGGCGAAACAACCCGAAAGCAAATATCGGTATCCCGATGGAGGGATTGCTTGCTGTCGACGTGGACGGCAAGGACAACTCCTGGCTCACCGGCGACCCGGATAAGATGGCCGACCTCGCACGCGGCCCGTTATCCTTGACACCGAGCGGCGGGCGACACCATCTCTTCCGGCAGCCGGCAGGGAAAGCATGGAAAAACACAGCCGGCAAGCTCGCGCCCAAGGTGGACACCCGCGCCAACGGTGGCTACATCGTTGTGCCGCCGTCCATGGTGAATGGCAAGCCCTACTTCTGGGCCGAGGGGTACGAACTCGACGACTCGCCGGCTGAACTCCCGGAGCCGCCGGGCTGGTTGGTGCAACTACTGGATGGTGGGAACGGCCAGATGCACCCCGGTGCGCCCACGGGCGCGCAGGGTTCGCCCTTGGACGCAAGTCCGCCGCCGGATGGCAACATAATACCATCAGGTCAGAGGAACGCGACGTTGGCGCGACTTGCGGGAAGCATGCGTCGCATCGGCATGGGGTACGCCGAGGTGAGGGTGGCGCTCGCCCAGACGAACGCGGACCGCTGCAGACCTCCGCTCTCCATGCGTGAGGTGGACAGGATCGCAGCCAGCATCTGTCGCTACGAGCCTGACCAGGTCTCGGTGGCGGTAGTCGAGAACCACTGGGCGCAGGATTCCGGGAAGTCCGAGCCGAACGAAACTGAAGATGCTGTTGCGGCACTGCCGGACCCCGGGCCTCTGCCGGAAGAAGTACTTCGCGTGCCCGGATTCGTTTCTGAGGTCATGGACTACTGCCTTGAGACCGCACCGTACCCAAACCAGGTCATGGCGTTTTGCGGCGCGCTCGCGCTTCAGGCGTTCCTCGCAGGCAGGAAGGTGCGCGACCCCGGGGATAACCGCACCAACATCTACCTGCTCGGCCTGGCGCACTCGGCCGCAGGCAAGGACTGGCCGCGCAAGGTCAATACCCGCATCGTGCACGAGGTCGGCCTGGCGAACTGCCTGGGCGACCGGTTCGCGTCAGGCGAAGGCATCCAGGACGCGCTCTTCATCAATCCCTGCATGCTCTTCCAGACCGACGAGATAGATGGAATGCTTCAGACCATCAACAAGGCCAAAGACTTCAGGCACGAGAGCACTATAGGCACGCTGCTTACAATGTACTCGGCATCAAACAGCATCTTCCCCATGCGGCGAAAGGCGGGCAAGGAATCGCCCGGCTCGATAGACCAGCCCTGCCTGGTATTATTTGGGACAGCGATTCCGAACCACTACTACGAGGCACTTTCGG
>DAOVDS010000149.1 GCA_030669415.1 bacterium | reverse complement strand
AGGTTGCAGGCTTCGGTACAGTTCACTTGCAGCTCTCCTACAGGTCTTCCCCTGAGTTTGTGCCCCGGGGGAATGCATTCTTCCCGTAGATTTCTACTGCGCAAGCGCCCGGAAAGTTCAGGTCTTTCTCACTTCATCTGTTCAAGAACCTGCTTGGCCTTTTCCCGCAAAAAGGTATTGGGCTCCTGTGTCGCCATGAAATGCAGTTTCGCTTTCAGTGCATCGTTGCCCTGGACTTTCATCTTCACCAGCGCGTCGAGTGCCAGCTCCCGCACGCCGCTGTCGCTGTCATCAAGAAGGGCGATAAGCTTGTCGAGCTGCTCGATACCGCCTATCTTGCCCAGGGCATCCACGACCTCCCTGCGGACCTCGAAGTTCGGGTCAGTCAACAGGTCGATAAGCGCCGGGATTGCGGAGCGGTCGCGCATTGTGCCAAGTGCCTTGGCCGCAGCTATCCGAAGCGAAGAGTTGTTCGCCTTCAGAACAGGGATAATGTGCGGGGCCGCCTTCCTCGCCTTCATCTCCCCGAGCTTTTCAACCGCCGTCTTCTTTACCGCGAAATCGCTGTTCCCCAGCGCCGGTATCAGCAGGTCAATCGCGTCAGGCCCGCCGATTTCGGCAATAGTGTCCACAGCAACCCGGCGCACGGAGACCTCGTCCTCGTAGAGCTTGGCCAGCTCGGCAAGGGCTTCGGTCTTCCCGAACTTGCCAATCGCCTTGATCGCCTCGACGCGGACTTCTGGAGCCGTGTCCTTGAACATCCCCAGCAGGGCCTTGTAGCCGTCGTCCGACCTGACCTGGCCGAGGGCGAACGCGGCCTTCTGCCTGAGGTTGTTGTCTTTCTGCTCCAGCGCCTTTATGAATTCCGGGACTATGGAGTTATCCTTGGCCTCCGAGAAACGGACCATCAGGCCGTTCAGGCATATTTTACGAACAATATCCGACTCGTCAGTATGCATGTGCCTAATCAGGGGCTTCTCAACCTTCTTGTTGCCCAGCTTCGCCAGCCACTCGGCAGCCACCTGGCGCGTGTACTCCACGTTGCTCTCGAGTGCCGCAAGGCTCTTTTCCTGGTCGAACTTCCCGCTCCGGAACTCTTTCTCGAGCTTCTCGCCGCTCTCCTCAGCGCAGGAAAAGCACACAAGAACAGACATCGCCACAACAATCACCGCAACAGGGCTCACCAGCTTCATAACAACCTCCTTCTCTATGTCCGTGGGTAGGCTTCCTTGAGCTTCTCCCGCAGCGCAAGCACCGCGTAATGCATCTGTGATTTTATCGTGCCAAGCGGCCTGTCCAGGACCGCAGCTATCTCCGCATAGTTGAGCCCCTGGTACTGGAAGAGCATAAACACCTCCTGCTGCCTTTCAGGCAGCGACTTCACGGCGTCTTTCACCAGCTCCCCAATCTCAGAGGTCTCGAGCCTCCTCTCGGGAGAATAGTCCTCGGGCGCCTCTCCTTCAAGGACAATCTTGTCCCGCTCTGCGCCGGTTGCGTCCACCCGGGCGAGAAGGGGCGCGGCGCGCCTTCGCTTAAGCGACGTCCTGGCGAGGTTGAGCGCGATTGTGTAGAGCCAGGTCTTGAATTTCTTGCCCGGGTCGAACCGGCCGGCCTTGGTATACACCCGGATGAACGCCTCCTGGAAGACCTCTTCCGCTTCCTGCGCGTCACGGAGGTAACGAAACAGGAAGTTGAGCAGCGTGACCTCGTACCTGCGCACGAGGTGCTCGAAGGCCTGCTCACTGCCTCCGATAAAGTCCGCCACCAAGCTTTCATCCGAAGCCTCGCCCATATCATCCCTGCCTGAATTATACCACCCGGCAGAATGAGGATTCAAGCAAATTGCACCGACCCACTCTGCGGGGCAGAGCGGAGAAAAGAAATCGGAAAGCCGCGCCGCTGTATCCCGCAACATGGCCCCCGGGGCAGGATTCCAAGAAAGAACTGGAAGATTGATTTTGGCTACACATGATGTTATCATATATTATGGATATGAGAAAGACATCGTGTATCTTGACCCTCTTCATACTACTTACCTCCTGTACTGCGTCGCCACGCGGTGCTGGGACAGGAACGCTGGAAGCAGAAGAATTTTGCAGCCGTGGCATGGCCAGAGCGAAGAAAGGTGACCATGACGGAGCTATCACCGATTTCAGTAAGGCGATACATTTAAACCCGAATTGCACGCTGGCATTTTTCCAGCGCGGCAGCGCAAAGCACGAGAAGAGGGACTATGACGGCGCTATTGCGGATTATGACAACGCCATACGCCTGGACCCAGATTACGCATACGCTTTCTTCAAGCGTGGCGTAACGAAGTACAAAAAAGGCGAACACCACAGCGCTATCGAGGACTACAACAGGGCACTTACTATGCTCCAAAACACTGGTGATAAAATGGAGCCTGTTTCGGTGCGTCATAAAGTGAAGCTTGCTTCAGTCTATCTAAATCGCGGCGTGATCAGGGAAATAAAGGGACAGTACGATGCCGCTATGGAAGACTATAACAGGGCCATCAGCTTGCTTAAGGGATCTGGTGACAAATGGAAGCTTGCCGCGGCCTACCACAATCGTGGTGTAGTGAAAGCTGACAAGGGCGAGCACGACGGCGCTATCCAGGACTACACTGAGGCTTTGCGACTGAACCCGAATGATGCTGTAACGCTTGTTAGTCGTGGCAGAGCGAGGTCGCAAAAAGGCGACTTGGACGATGCTATTGCTGATTGCACGCTGGCCATTAAGCTGAACCCTCATAATGCGGAAAGCTTCATCGTTCGTGGGATAGCCAAGCACTATAAAGGCGATTATGAAGGGGCTTTGGACGATTATAGCGAAGCAGCACGCCTGAGACCTGACTATGCCGAACCGTTCTACAACCGCGGCAACGCTAAGCGCGAACAAGGCGACTATGACGGGGCTATTACGGACTACGACAAGGCGATTGCGTTATTCAAGAAAGATGGAGACAAGGCCTGGGAAGCAATAACGTACAACAATCGCGCCATAGCGAAGTATGAGAAAGGCAACCATGATGGTGCTATTTCAGACTGCAAGAAGGCGCTTGAGTTGGACTCCAACCTCCCGGCACCGTGGGCGCTGCTGTCTAGCGCATATTCACTTAAGCGTGATAAAGAACGCTGTCTTGAGGCCATCAAAAAAACCCTACAGGTGTTTCCTCAGCTTAAAACCAAGATACGGGAATCGCAGGTCTTTCAGTGGCTACGCGATGACGCTGAGTTCAAAGACTTGGTCGGCGAATAGGCTGTCCAACGGTACTATGCTCATCTGTTCCCGCGCAACGATCTCCTGCCATCTCTCTTTGATACACCGCCACTGTTTGCCTATTTAACGCTGCCGCACTGCTTTGACTTTCACCATGCCTTCCGGCATGGTGCTTCCGGTACTGTAAGGAATTATTTTCCCTCGAGGATTACGATTGCCACGGCGCTGAGCTCAGAATGGGATATAGACAGGTGCGCCGCCTTCATCCCGCATGAGGCGGCAAGCTCCGATGCCCTGCCCTTCAGGCGCACTTCAGGCCGTCCGCCCTTTCCAGAGACAATCGCAATGTTCTGCCAGGTCACGCCCTGTGCGAGCCCTGTGCCGAGCGCTTTCAGGAATGCCTCCTTGGCCGCGAACTTGCCTGCAAGGCGCTGCACCGTGAGGCCGGAGTCTGATGTGCATTCCTCGCGCTCTTCTGCGGTGTAGACGCGCGTGAGGAACTTGTCCTCGCGGCGCTTGAGGATTTCTTCAAAGCGCTTCAGTTCGACTATGTCGATGCCTGTGCCGAGAATCATTGAAACAGCGCTCCCTGTAACACGTCATTGCTCCGCTCGCAATGACGAATTCCTACCCCCGCCTTGAAAGGCGGGGCTTCCTATCCATGCTGCAAGCAACGCGGCTAAACGTTTCGTTCGATAAGCTGGAGTATTCGCTCGGTTACTCCTCGCCAGTTGTATTCCTGCTCGACGCGCTTCCTGCCTGCCTGGCCCATGGCCCGGGCCTTTTTCGGGTCGGCGAGAATGGAGATTATCGCCTTCTGAATGTCGCTCACATCGAGCGGGTCAACCAGAATGCCGGTCACACCGTCATCAATCGCGTCCGGCACGCCGCCCGTCCTGCCGCCGACTACCGGCTTCCCGCAGGCGTTCGCCTCCAGATAGGTAATCCCGAAACCTTCCACATTTTCACCGCGGTGCGCGGCGAAGCTTGGCATCACAAACACGTCGCAGGCATTGTAGTAGGGCGTTAGCCCGCCTTCATCGACGCGCCCGGCGAATGTCACCCTGTCTTCGAGCCCCATCTCGCGCGCCTGGCTTCTCAGGTTCTCCTCTTCCGGGCCCTCGCCCACAATGAGGTAGTGCGCCTGAGGCACCTCATCGAGCACCCCCGGCAATGCAGAGATTACGTTCGCATTCCCCTTTCGCCTGACCAGCCGTGATACCGACAGGATTACGCTACTGTCCCCAAGCCCGTGCTTTTCGCGCACCGGGCCTGCATCGGCAGGGAAGAAACGCTGCGGGTCTGTGCCGCATGGAATCACGTGCACCTTCTTGTCGCTGACCCCGAGATTGACAAGCAGCCCCTTGGTGTAGGAGCTGATAGCGACAATGGCGCGAGCGGAGGCGAAGTTGCGCCTCACAGAGGAAGCACGGAAATCATGCAGTATCTCACCTCCGTAGACGCTCAGGAAATAGGGTTTCCCGAGCAGCCGGCTTGCCGTATTTGCCAGTGCGGCGAAATCGGCGCGATGAGTGACGAAGACTGCGTCGAAGCGCTCCGACTTGAGCTTCCTGAAGAAGAGCGCGCCAAGCTGGACCTTGCTGTGCCTGCGCAGGACCTCGAAAGGCAGTGCCGCGTCGAACTCTTCGCACCCGGGCTGCGTGCGGGTAAGAAAAACCACCTCCTGGCCGAGCTCGCAGAGGTTTGTGGCAACTTCCTGCGCGTAGGTCTGGCTTCCGCCTTTTTTGGGGCCGAACGAGTTTCCACACATAAGTATTCTCATCTTGCCCGCCTCGCAACTTCAAGACTCACATCGCGGACCCAGTCACGCAGAGGCATGTCCTGACCTGCAGCCTGGATGTAGCTTCTCAGGAAGCGCAGCCGTTCTTTTACGGGGAGGAAGTAAGAAGCCGAACGCTCGAGCCTTCCTATGTCCCTTATGCGTTCCCCCTTACTGACGGTTTTCCTTATCCTGCTGTTTTCGAAATCAACCAGATAGACCTTCGGGTCTCCATCTTTGAAGTCCTTGATAACGATGTGACTTGCGTTCAAGTCGCCGTGGAAAAGGCCCGCACCATGCGCGCGCGCAACCGCCTGCGCGACAGCTTCAATCACTGTGTTTTTCCGGCGGCGGCTAAGGCTGGTATGCTCCTGCCTGTCCATCAACTCCAGCATGCTTGCCCCACCCACAATCTCCTCGGCAAACAGGTACGACTTTTTGAGTGCGCGCCAGAGGCGCACTTCCACCGCGGCGACAGGCTGGGGCACAAGCACGCCGAGGCTCGCCAGCCGGGCTGACAGCATGAGCTCAACGCGCGCCTTTGACGGCCGGAACAGGTCTTTGAGAAAGCTCCCGCCGCCGCGCGGCAGGTACTCCTTCGCCGCGATTCTGAATGCCCTGCCGCCGAGGTTGACTGATACGGAAGTTATCTTGGAGCGCGTGACGTCATCTATTATGCTGGAGGCGTGACTGTTTATGAAGACAGAAGGGCTGGCAATGCCGGCCTCGACAAGCGCGTCTACATACTCGTGGGCGGCCCAGACCGTTGTTCCACCGCCCAGCCTTCTGCTGACTATCTCAACTCCGGGCACCACTGCGGGTCTCTCCAATATCGCGATAGTGTTCGGCCAGCGTGCGGCTGTAGCGCTCCCACGTGTATTCTCCAATCAACTCCCTGCCGCTGGAGCCCATCTCCCTGGCCAGGTCGCGGTTCTCGTAAAGCCTTGTCACTTTCTCGCAGATTGCATCCGCATCGCGTATGGGGACGATGAATCCATCAAGGCCGTCGCGCACCAGCGACCCCGAGTTGAAGGTGGTAACAACCGGCAATCCCGCGGACATGGCTTCGTAGGTCACCAGAGCGGACCCCTCTTCGAGAGAGGGAAAGGCGAAAGCGGACGAGCCGGCATACGTCGCGAACGGGCCTTTGACAAAACCGGGAAGGACAACGCCTTCGAGGCTGCGGTATTGCTGCAGTATCTTCTCGAAACCCGGCTCGACATTGCCGGCAAGCACAAGCTCGGCATTGGGCAGGCCCAGCTTCTTCCACGCCTCAAGGAGATAGTGAGTGCCTTTTCGCAATCCAATCCTGCCGACAAAGAGAAGCCTGAATACCTCGCTCGAACGGCCTGTCTGCACGCTGGAGTCTGACTCTACGCCGAAGGGCGCGTATATCAGCTTCTCCCGCGGGACCCCCCTGTCGAGGAAACTCCTGAGCACGAACTCGGAAGGTACTTCCACGTAGTCTGCAACCTCATACTCCTCGACGCAGCGCTCAATCATCTCCGGAAGCTCAACTTCCCGCTCGATGCCGTGTTTCCTGAACTCCTCTTCGAGAATCTCCATCTGTGTGCGCATATGCGAGGAGGCACGCGTGACTATCGTGGTGACGCCCAACTCACGGGCCTTCTTGAGACACTGCAGGCAGTACCCGTTCCACGAATGGAACACGTCCACGCCGCTGCCCACGAGTTCCGACACTGCCGCGTCGAACGCCCCGGCGCGCTTCAGACGGTACTGCTTCTTGCCGACAAGCGGCCAGCGCACCGGCGGCTTGACCCTGGTCACGGAGGCGTTCTCAGGCGGTGTCCCTTCCGCAAAGCCGGCGGCTGCGATACGCAGGTCATGTTCCTTCCCTACCCGGGCCAGAGACCTCGCTGCTATGCGGCCTATGCCGGTGCCGCCGAATCTCGCGCCGAAGCTGTAAAGCACGTTCAAGCGAGGTCCTCCCCGGAACAGCCTGTCTGGCGTGCCTTTCTCTGTGCGCCGGCCATGTAGCGCGAATCTCTTGCCTTTGAGCGCAGAGCGTGGCGTGCGATTTTCCCGGTCTTTTTCAGTATCTTGCGTACGAGCCTGCGCCGGGTGCCGTCAAGCCTGCCGGCACCAAGGTATGTCTTGAGGAAGCTGAGGCGGTCGGCCCTGCTGAATATCTCAGCAGGTGCCGAGTAGTTAAGCGCTGCGAGGTCTTTTACTTTCCAGCGCTCGCCCACGCGCGTGCGCCGGTCGGCGCGGTTGAGGTCAATCACGAAAAGCTCCGGCCACGGCTGGGCGCCCGGCAGGATGTGTATATGGCAGAGGTAATAGTCCCGGTGGTTAACCCCGCCCTCGTGCATTCGTCTTGTCAGCCGGGCCAGCGCCTCTACGAGGACCCTCTTGCGTCCCGCCTGTTCGGGTGAGAATGGCTTGTCGAACTCCCCGGGCACGTAGTCCTCGAGCTTCTTTGTCTGGCCCAGGTCGTCGGTCAATAGGAAGGACTTGCAGCGAAGGCCGCGAACGCGCGTGCCGGCCGCAATCGGCGTTATGGAGGGCACGCCGATTTCCCTGAGCCGAACCAGGTTGATGTACTCGTGGGTCAGCGAGTCGCGCTGGCGGGTGAACTTACGAATGGTCTTGAGGAGGTTTGTCAACCACGAGTAGGAGGAGAGCTTGAGATACGCCGCGGCAGCCCTGCCCTCCCTGGCGAGTCTCACCCTCGCGGTCTGGCGGCCCTCACGGACCTTCTTTACCACCACCTCGGGCGGGATAGACGCGAAGGAGTCGAAAGAAGCGAGGCTGTTCTCAGACAACAGCGACTCATACGCCCTGTTTAGATATAGGCCCTGACGAATCTCTGTATTGATTTTGTCGTCTGACGGAGTCATCTTCAGGCTGCAAACAAGTTACCGGAACTGGGGCTCTCGGCCCGGCAGGCATGATACGGCCACCGCGCGCAACATGCAAGCAAATTTCGTGGTGGTGCGGCCTATCGTGTCCGCGAAAGTGCAGGTAAGAGAATGGCAAGCCGTTGAACTTACCCGCTAAATTAACTCAGTTAATTGGTGACATCGCGTGTGGTGTCCGTCGCAGCGTGGGCGGCAAACCGAAGAAGAGAAAGAAATCTAAATTAAGAAAGGTGTCGCAGTGCGTAACCACAGACCATATAATGACGTAATCGAAGTCTCAATGATTAAAAACCCGTATTGCGTCCCCCTACACGATAACGGAAGGGTCGCGAAAGGAGGAAGGTATGCCTTACGAAAAGTTTGGAGAAGGACTCGACAAAACTATGCGGAAGATGAAGCAGAAAAAAATATGGACAAAAGAAGCTCCCTTAGCAGAGATGCTGATTAGGGAAATTAAAAATCCTTTGGACCTGCTACGTGAATTGCTCTCAAATGCAGCCGCAAAAGAGGTTGAAGCGAACAAGATTACTATTTCTGTGTATAAAGAACCGAAATTCGGTCAGGTATTTGAAGTTGAAGATACAGGGCGTGGTATGGATCTCACGGATAACATTGAAAATCCCGGGAGATTGGACCGCTTTTTATCACTGGGTTTTTCTGGAATTGCGGGCCTTAAAACAGATGAATTCGGTTGGAAAGGAATTGGGTCTAAACTTACATTCCGTTCTCGTATGGTTGACGTAGATACCTATTCGAAAGACAAGAAGTGTAGATACCACGTAAGAATCGACGACCCTTGGAAAGCAATAGAGGAGCGTAGATTACCTAAGCCTACATATAGCGAACAGGAGGCATCGGGGGCAAAATATGGTGCAATCATTAAGGTCTTTGGCTATCCTCTGTATAAGCTATCTGGTGTGAGCAAAATTTCTTTTGACAGCGTGAGAGATTACCTTATGCACCGCACCTTCGTTGGCTTTACCAGAAAAAGAGAAAACCCACCGGGAATATCCTTGAAAGCTGTGAACCCCGAAGGGGAAAGTATTGAAGAGGTTCTCAATATTGGATTTCCGGTGTTAAAGAAGGCAGGGATAGATGAGAACTGGCAAGGTTGTAGAACGGAAAAGAATGGCGAAGTAGTAATTATAAGCAAGACCTACAATAAGAATTTCCGTGGCAAAGCAAAGGGTATACAGATTCACGTTAAGGGCATCTACACCGCGCCAGAGCATGCCAAAGAATATGGACTGCAATCCCCACTTGCCCAAGGGCTCATATTATCTGTGAACGGCATTCCATACTGCAAATTGGATCTCGGTGCTTTTACGAAGGCCGGCATAAAGATGACACCAGGTGAGAAAAATTTGTGTTTCGTCGTTGAATGCGACGCAATTGGCCGAGACATGAACATAAGCAGAAGTGGTTATACACCGAGTGAGAGAACGCAACTGTTCGAACAGCTCATGCGGGAAGTACTTGAGGAGATAAATTCCTCACAGGAATATAGGAAATTCGACAAAATTCTGCGCGAACGTAAACAAGCTCAAACAGCCGAGAAAATGACCGAGACTCTTGAGAGTCTTCAAAAAGAAGAATTTGGATGGGTTTACTTAAAGGACAAACCAGAAAAGATTCTACATAGGATTCCGCAGACCGAACAAGATACTTTGTCGATTCTATGGAAACTCGAAGGAGCGGGGAAACTAAAATCTATCTTCAAAGAATTTCTGACCCTATCGGCGACTACAGGGGAAGGAACTGACCTTTGGGTCGATTTCCAAGAGACCCCCACAGATGTAAAGAATAAGACACTCGTGGAAGCAAAGCTTAGATTTACACCCAAGAGCCTAGGACATCCAGCAAGGCAAACACCTATCGTGATTTGCTGGGAAATCTCTCCTAAGGTCAAAACAAAGAGAGACAGCCAGACTCCTTATAAACATACAGTGGAAATAGAAGGAGTAAATGTGACCATATATGTTCTTAAGGAAATGAAAGAGATAATTGTAACCGCTCACGACCTTACGGGCTGAGTTCCAGCACCACTGAAGATACTAAGGCTCTGTGGACACAATACGGGTTTTAGTTGCGCACTGCGATAGAAAGACCAATCTGATGTCATGAGATTGCCGCGCGTCGCTTCGCGCCGCTCGCAATTGCTGCGTTCGTAAGCGTAAAAACTAAAAATCTGTGCAATAGGTGTAACCTGTGATTTCTTCTACTCCGTCTTCTCCGTGCGCTCTGTGGTGAAATCAAACGTTTGTGCAAATCCGTAGAAAAGACACG
>DAOVDS010000343.1 GCA_030669415.1 bacterium | reverse complement strand
AACGAACTCGTCAATCGGCTCAAAAATTTTATCTACCTTGCGCTTGTGCTCCTCAATTTCTCTGTCCATAAACACCACGCATATTATAACCACCAAGAGACTCACCGCGATGGCTACTACAACTGCACTGGCATCCTTAGTCGAAAGTGGTAGGGAGTGACCACAATGAACACAGGAATCCGCTTGGATGCTGACATCTCTACCGCAGGCAGGACATTTGCGTAACTTCCCTGAGCTGTCGGTATAGTGGCGTCGAGTCCTGCGTGGTGATGTAAGAGGTTTCTGTTTCGGACGTGGCACAATCCGCTTGCGTTTTTCTTCTTGATGCTTTCGAAGCTGTTCGGTTTTTTCGCGTTGCTCCTTTTCCAGCGGTTCAAGTTGGAGTACCGGGGTTTCACCTGACGGCGTGGGTCTCAGGTCAGCCGGTATTGTCACTCGAAACTTGGTGCCGCAGTTCGGGCATTTCATGGTCTTGTAATGATAGCTATCCTGCGCAGAGAAGACTTTGTTGCATCCGGGGCATTGTACCTTTATTGCCATTGCGTTATCTCCAATCAACTATGGCAATAATGGTATCGGATTGAGCTGGGTTAGGCAAGGATGCATGATGACAAATGGCAAACATTTGAAGTTTGGGCTTTTTCAGGAAGGAGTTTTCTTGCCGCACAGAGAACGCAGAGAAAATTCCAAAGTCCCACCGTTTATCGGTGGGGAAAGTGAAAGAAACGCAATCTTTCCGCGGCCATAAAGACCGCGGCTTTGGAATAATTCTTCTCCGTGTCTCCGCTGGCTAAATATTCTGTTTTCTGTATTCTGTTTTCTTTATCTGCGTAATCTGTGCAATCTGTGGTTTCCTCTTTTTTGGTTGCAGCCGAAGGCCGCGCTGTGCCTCTGTGGCGAAATCAATACTACTGCGGGCTGACCCAGGTCTTGAGCTGCGGGGAGTTCTCCAGCGGGGGGTCTGCGCTGGCCATCTTTGAGATAGCTTCGTCATAGAGCTTCAGGTCCTTGAGATACTGCAGGGCCCGGCGAAGCTGGGTGTCTGTGTTCATAACCATTTTGTCGTAAAGCGCCACCTTCTCCGTGTTGCGCTTCTGGAACTCGATTTCCCGGTCATGCATCAGTGTGCGAAGCTGCAGTTGGCGTGCCTGCGACATCTCGACCTTCACACTCGGACGCAGCCCGCCGAGCTTGAGCTCGTCCTCATTCGATTTATGGAAACAGTACTTGTTTTTGTGCCTGCAAGCCACGCCGGTGTGGACGCAGTGGCCGTTGGGAGTGTAGTAGTACGCTGTGGTAAGCTTGAGCATTGACCGGCGCCGGTCAACGTGGAAAACTGACTGAACCATGCCCTTGCCGAATGAGCGGGTCCCGATTATTATCGCCCGCTTGTGGTCCTGCAGTGCGCCGGCAAGTATCTCGGATGCGCTCGCGGAGCCCCGGTTAATCAGCAGTGCCACAGGCTCGGTGAGCAGCAGCCCTCCGCGTGAAGCCTTCGACGCTTCCACCTTATGCCCGCGCTCCACGGTCGAGACTATCACGCCCTCATCGAGGAACTCGTCGGCCAGCTTCTCCGCCGCGGCCATGACGCCGCCGGGATTGAACCTCAGGTCCAGCACCAGTTTTCTCATCCCCTGTTTCTTGAGCTCTCTCACGGCCTTGCGGAACTCCTGGGCCGTATCGTTCTGGAACTGTGTGACGCGAAGGTACCCGATACCGGCCTCTTCGTCCAGCATCCGCACGCCTCTGACCGAGTTGATTTTTATCTTGGCTCGCGTGATAACCACCTCGACAGGTTCCGTTCTGCCTGGACGGAGAATTTCGAGCGTCACATCCGTACCAGGTGGCCCCTTCAGCTTCTTCGTGGCCTGCAGTATGGTGACCCCCTCAATCGAGTCGCCATCCACCTTGAGTATCTTGTCACCCGCAAGGATGCCCGACTTGAACGCGGGCGTGCCCTCTATCGGCGTAATCACGGTCAACAGTCCGCCTTGCATCGCAACGTAGATTCCCAGGCCCCCGAAATCGCCCCGCAGCGCGCTCAGGAAGTCAGGCACATCTTCCGGTGAAACAAAGGTGCTGTACGGGTCAAGCTCGGAGACCATGCCGCGAAGGGCTGAGTAGAAAAGGTCCTCCGCATCCACCGCTCTGACGTATTTCTCGCGGACAATGTCCCGCATCTCATCAAGAGTTTCCGCTCCCCGCAGCATGGGGTCTTCCGACCGCGGCAGGAAATTCGCATTGACAATCAGCGCCACGATAGTCCCGAGGGCCGCGGCCACGAGCCACGCTATCCGCTGCTTCTTGTGCTTATCCGCCTGTTCAGGCATGGCAGTCTCTCTTACGCAGGGAATCCCAACACTCCAAAGAGAGTATACTTCCCACCGAGGACGGTGTCAAGCGTCTTCGTCCCTCCAGCAAAGGACTCTGCGTCCCTGTCCACAGCGCCGGGTACTCGCAGCATCAACACCTACTCGTCCTGCCCCTTCACGCCGATAGGTGGCGGGAAAATGGTTATACCCTGCATCCAGGGGTCATACGCCCGGCCGTAGTCATTCCCGGTGATATTCTCGAGCGCCCATGCGAGACTGATTGCAAGCAGTTCTTCCTTGTCTTTCTGTCGCTCGTAGAGCTTCTCAAGGATAGGAACTGAATAGTCATCCTTGAGGCGGCCGAGACCACCTATGATATAACGTTTGAACATGCGCCCGTTGGAAGTCTTGTCATGGGCATTCTGCAGGGCTTCCAGAAGAACAGATGTACACTCCACTGATTCTATTCTTGTGAGAATCTCAACACAGGCATATCGAATACTTGTGTGTGCCAAGCCCTTTTTCAGGGCCGGTATTGCGTCTGCCCCCTTCTCAACCAGAGTGGCAAAGGCCTTGGAAACACCTTCCGGCGAGTTGGTTCCGAGTTTCTTCATCAAGTCTGCTATCTCAGGGTCGTCCCACAACTCTTCTGGAGTTTCAGTGGCCTGCGGTTCTTTTCGCTTTTCTTTGGCGGCCGACGCTGCCTTGGCTTCCAGTGGTTCTGTCGAGTCAACTACTTCGGGCTCTTGCCATTGAGTTCTTGCGAGCTGGGTGGCATCTGAATCCATGTCCTTCTTGGCAACAGTTGCCTTCTCTCCACAACCTACAGCAAGGCAGGCGAGTATCAGCGAGACCACGGCGTATCTTTTCATCCTCATCTACCTTTCCGGCGCAACTCGCGTTCCATCTCTCGGCGCTGGTCGCGTTTGCGGATGGCGTCGCGCTTGTCGTACTTCCGCTTGCCACGACCGAGGCCCATGCTCACCTTCGCCAGGCCGCGGGAGTTGAAATATATCTTGAGCGGCAGCAGGGCCAGCCCCTTTTCTTCGACCTTCGATGTAAGCCGCGAAATCTCCCTCTTGTGAAGCAGGAGCTTCCTGGGCCGCTCCGGGTCATGGTTGAATCTGGATGCGGGCCCGTACTGCGAGAAATGCGCATGGACCAGCCAGACCTCGCCGTTCTTTATCCGGGCGAAGGCGTCCTTGAGGCGTACCGTCCCCTGTCGCAGGCTCTTCACCTCCGTTCCCAGAAGCTCGATTCCCGCCTCGAACTTCTCCAGTATCTCGTAGTTGAAATACGCCTTCTTGTTCCGTATCACAGGCGGCATACTTCCTCCCGCACCGGATTATACGCTCCTATAGAGACGAATGCAAGCAGCCCGGTCATTCTCGAAATTTCCATATCACCTTGCCTGAGGAGTCAATAAGGAATTCATCGAAAAAGCCCTGTTCATCGTCGATACACACTCTCGCCATCCCACCTGAGAACTGCCCCGCCTCGTCGAATCCCGGTTGTATAGCAACTTCGCCCTTCTTGTTGATGTAGCCCCACTTGCCCTCAAGCCACACTGCTGCAAGCCCGTCACTGAAGTCTTCCGCCTGCTCGTAATGAGGCTTGATTACCAGCTTTCCCGTTGCATC
>DAOVDS010000146.1 GCA_030669415.1 bacterium | reverse complement strand
CCTTCGCCTCGTAAAGTCTTTTCGTGCCACTTCTGCATGATAGCGGATTGAGTATGGAAAATCAAATGATTTACGTGGTTTGGCGCGTGCAGAGTGATTTCCAATCCGCGTTGCAGGCAGCGTGGAATAATTTCAAAACCGCGTGATTCACCGCCGCGGAAAAATCTCCAACTGACGAAAGCGAATGGGGGAAGGCGCTAAGGCCTTCCCCCATCCTGAGGAGTGCTGCTGCTTACACTCTTACTTCTCTTTGTCTCTTTGGGTATCGTCCTTTTCCGGTTGTGAACGGTCGAGCTTGCGTTCAATCAGTTTCTCTATCCGCCGCAGAATATCCTCTCTGCTGGAGTCGTCCTTCCGGGCTTTCTGTATCTTCTTCTCGCCGGGCCGGCGAAGGCGCTGAGGCTCGATAACCCTTCCCTTGAGGCGCTTGGGAACTATGCGAAACTGCTTCTCTATGCGCGGCAGCACCCGCAGGCGAGGGCCGTGGCCCGCCTTGAGATGCTCGACCTCGTCAATCATGCGGTCAACTGCACGGCGCAGAGCCTTGAGCTGTGTCAGGAGCCGCTCCAGGCCGGGCTTTCCGGGCAGCTTTCCCTCTCCACCGAAGGGCAGCACTGGACGCCATTGGCCTTCGCGCTTCAGGAGTTTTTCGACCCGCCCCTTCCAGCCGTCGGGCGTCAGCCGCAGGATGCGGGTCCTGAGCTTGCCGGGTACCGGGATTGGCACAGGTGTATCAGGAATGGGAATCTTTTTCAAAAAGTTAGGTATTTCACCAACTTCCTTCCCGTTGACATAGACCTTGCCGTTGACAACAGTGACAGTTAGCACCTTCTTGGTGGCGGCCTCAGCGACCACCCTGCCGTTTACGACAATCTTGCCATCCCTGAGTTCAATCTTGAGTTCGGCCCGCTTGAGTGCGGCACCGGGCAGCTCGATGACTTTCGTTCGCTCGACACCTTCGAGAATAACCACGCCTGGCCTCGCAGCTTCAGCTTTCTTCTCGCCTTTCTTCCGCGCGGGTTGCACAAGCTCAAGCACTTTCTCCCGCTTGAGCATCTTTTTCGGCGCTGCCTTGAGCAGTTTCTTCTGGACCAGCTTCGGCTCGGCTTTTTCTCCGTCGCCTTTCGGCTTGTCCTGCTCCTGGGCGAAGGCGAGGGCGCCTGCCATACACAGGCCCAGAATCAGTACCATCGCCACCAACTTACTTGTCTTTGGGTTCATCTTCGGACTCCTTGTTTCTTGGCGCCCTGGCGCCAGCCTTCTGGATAATCTCGATTACGGTGCTCTTGTTACCGCGGGCATCCTTTCCCACCACCTTGATAACTGTGTTTCCATGCTCGTCCTGCGTTGTCTCCACCTTGATGCCCATCTTCTCGCTCATGTTCTTGAGCATCTTCTGCATGTTCTTCATGCGCTTCGGGTCAGGGTGTGCATCCTTGGCGCCCCTGCGTTTCCAGCAGTCCATGACGTCCTTGTACATTTCTTTTCTGAGTGGGGGGTGGCGGGGTATCTGGACGTTGCTTTTTATCTCGATTGTCTGGCCGTCGCTGCGGAGCTTTATGTAACCAACCCAGTACTTGGCATCCTCGGCAATCGGGCTCTCGGGCGATTCCTTAATCACAAGATTGAACTCGTGCGCCGCTTTCTCGAAATTACCGCCGTAAAGCTCTTTCCTCGCGCTGGCAAACTTCCTTATCTGTTCATCCAGGTCTTCCGGAATCTCAATGTCAATTCGCGCATTGCCCATGGCCTTGACAACCGCTATGTTTCTGATGGGAACGATATTCTGGGCATTTCTCTTGAGCGCGGGAAAGACTGCGCTCGGGTCGTGAATGGGCGGGTCCTGCACGAAGCACAGCAGCTCATGCACCGAGGTGACATACTTCCTGATTTCTTCACTTCTCGGGTGCCGGGAGCAGGTCAGCAGCTTCTCGAGCCGCGCAGTTTTCTCTTTTAGCCCGGAGAGCTGGAGCTCGACCTGAATCAGGCGGACACCGCGCTTGGGGTCGCCCATGGCTGAGTTAACCACCTGTTTCCTGAAAAGCTCCATTGTCAGCGTATGGTCCGCAAGCGCCTCATCAACCATTTCGTCCGCGAAGACATCGATTCCGCCGCCGCCGACTCCGAGGAAGCCGAATACGACAAGTATCAGAACCGCCGCAACGGCGCCCGAAACGAACCAGCCAGCCCTCGTGATAAACGGCACGCGGCGCTTCTTGTGCTCTGACGCGAGAGAAGCGAGCACGCCCTCGGCCACGCTCTCGTTCATGGCGCGTGGTTCGAGGAACTCTCCAAGAGCGCGCGCCGTCCGGCGCAGCGCCTCGAGTTCCTCGCGGCACTGTGCGCAGCCCTCGAGGTGCGACTGGATATCGGACACCTGGCTTTCGTCAAGCTCGCCATCGATGAAAGCTGCAAGATTCTCTCTGATTTGCTCGCAATTCATGTTCAGCCCTCCAGTTTCCCGGGCAGTTTGTCTTTCAGCGCGACCACGCCGCGGTAAATCAGCCCTTTTACACTTGCAAGTGAGATGTCGAGAAATGCCGCTATCTCGCCGTATGTCAGCTTCTCTGAGTAGAACAGCGTCAGGGCGGCTCGCTGGCGCTCGGGCAGCGTGGCAAAAGCTCCCGCCAGCTTACGTGAAGTCTCCCTGCGGCTCACCCGCTCGTGTGGACCGGGGGTGCCTGCATCGACCAGGTCCGGCTGGCCCATCTCGTCAAACGCGATTTCCTTGCGGCGTTTCTTCCTGAGCATGTTCTTGGAGAGGCGCGAGGCTATGGCATAGAGCCAGGAGCCGAACTTCCGGGCCTCCCGGAGCTTCGGCAGCGCGCGGTAGGCTGCCAGGAAGGTCTCCTGCACCACATCGAGCCTGTCGGGACTGTCTCCGATGCATGAGACCACAACGGCGTGAACGGCGCGCTCGTAGTGCCGGACAAGCTCCCCGAAGGCCGCTTGGTCGCCGGCGCGCGCGTTCTCGACCAGCCTTCCTACCTCGGCAAGCTGCGTTGATCTGTCTGTTCTCATCAGGTTCATGCCATCCTAATAGTGGTACTTCGGGACACAATATCCTCGTAAGTTTCTACGTTTTTCCGGTATTCTGCGTGAGAATTAAGATGCGAGAGGTTCAGCCTGTTGTGCCCTGTGCTCCGCTACCTGATATCCCCGCTCCAGACCTGGCCGCCGTGGCGTCTCTCGAAGTTCAGGCCCAGCTCGACGACGGGCGGCTCGAACTGCCCCGGCTCCAGCAGCAGGTCCTGGATAGGCAGGTGTTTTCCATCGTCGGACCTGAGCATGTACTTGCCTTCAACGAGGGTCATGTTGCCCTCGAACTTGAAAGTCTTGCCCAAGCCAGTATAGACAAAGCTCGCGATTTTGCCCCAGTCGCGCCAGGTGCTGAGCTGTTTGCGCGTCTGTCGTCTGTCATGCTCGCGGGTGAGGTTTATTTTCATGTCAACCACGAGTGGCCTCTTCTTCACTGGTACGCCCAGGGTCAAGTTGAGCGCGGCGACCTTGCGGGCCTCTTCCTGCTGCTTGCGCGTGGGCCTGTGCTTCATCCATGGCATCTCGCCGCCCTTCAGGTAGGCCATTATCTGGGCGCGTGCCTTGTCGTAGTCTTCCTTCACATACGGGTTGGTGAGCTCGACGGGCGAAGCGCCGCGGGCGCCCGCAATGCCGGAGTAGAACACATCGAGGCTGTCAACAAGAAGCCGCGCCTTGCGCGCTTCATGCTCCCTGCCCCTGCTGGTCATCTCCTCTTTCAGGTCCTGTGCAGCCCTGCGCCGGATTGAGTATTCTTCCTGCCTCTCCATTTCCCTTCTTTCTTACACCCACGCACCTGCAGAGAAAACGGAAAGCAATTTTACCGCAGAGAACGCAGAGGTCACGGAGAAAAAGCCATACCAGAATTAAAAATCCGACGGGTTCCTGCTCTGCACTCAGATGAACACCCTTAACCCAGACCACCAGAATGAGTACTATAAGGCAAGTTGTTGTTTCCGGAGGCGCAATGAAAAAAGCTGTCATCTTCGTGCTTGTCTGCCTCGTTCTTCTCGCCGCGTCGTGCGGGGGGCAAAGTCTCAAGATTGCTACGCAGGGGCGGGCGATAGAGGTCGCCAAAAAGCTTCTCGGCTGGGATGAGGGCGACTACAGCGCGGAAAGAATCACCATTGAGAACTGCTTCGTGCCCTTCGTAAGGAAACAGGTCAACGGCAAGGCCGGATGGAGAGTACGCCTGAAAAATCTCAGATTGGAGTTCAAGAGAGGCGCCTCGGCGCAGGAAAACCCGTTTGCCAGGGAATTCGATTGTGTAATACTTGCCGAAACCGGGCAGTTGGTCAGCGTTGAATCCAAGATTCCTAAAGGGGTCATCATAAAGCCGGAAAGGATCCCGGTCGAGAAAGCGGAAGTCAGGTACGGCTTTGAGAAGATAAAAGGCTTTCCCCGCCAGCCCTCCGAGCTTTCTTTCAAGCAGATTCTACAGAGGGCTTTTGAAGAGCGGGGTCAATGGGTCTCAACGGCAAAACAGATTGTAGCATTCTACGTAATTGACGCTCGCGGTGAAGACGAGGAGATTAGGCCGCCGCAACCTCTGTGGCTCATACACGTAAGAGGCTTCTCTCCGCCGTTTCCTCTCCCCAGTGGAGGAGCGCCTCGACGGGGACAAGAAGGGGTTGACCCAGGTTCGATTGACTACATGAGGATGCTTTTCACGGGAGATGGAGAAGCACGGGGCGGAGGCAATATGCTCGCACCCAAGTGAGATTACTTTGGAATCTTCCCCGGACTACGCCTGACATTTTGCTGTTGGGGCCATGCCTCCGAAGGAATAGACTGAGCTTTTCTCCGGCGCTCTATTTGTCCTTTCTGGTCAGTTCCTCGGCCGTCTTAGCGCCGTGTTTGCGGAGAAGCTCGCCGATTGCCTTCTCCCTGCCGCCGGCTTCGTCCAGCGGCGTCTCGCCAAAGACATCCATGCGGTTCACCTCGGCCCCGGCCTTGACCAGGACATCAACTGTCTTGACGCTTCCCCACAGTGCCGCCTCGTGCAGGGCCGTGCGCTCAGCTTCATCTTTAATGTCGGTCTTGGCACCCTTCGACAGCAGGAAACCGGCAATCTCCGTGTGGTCCAGCGCCGCTGCCCAGTGAAGTGCTGTCCTGCCGCCTTCATCCCTGGTGTTTATGTCCGCGCCTCTTGCCACGTATTTCTTTACGCTCTTCACCTTGCCCGCTCGCGCCGCATACAGAAGGTTCGCGCTGTCATCGCCGGACTCGCCCCCGTGCTTGCGCAGCGCCTCCAGCACGCCTTTGCCAGTCACATCAACTTCATCCAGCGGGGTTGCGCCATCAACATCTTTCGCATTTACCTGCGCCCCGCTTGCCAGCAGAAGCTCCACAGTTTCCTTCTTCTCCCAGAAGGCTGCCTCGTGCAGGGGCGTTCTGCCGTGCAGGTCCTTCGCATTTACGTCCGCGCCCGCCTTCAGCAGGAGCTTCACAATCTCCCCGCAGCCTTCGCCCGCGGCGAAGTGAAGCGGCGTCTGGCTGGCATCCGCCTTTTCGCTGACACTGGCGCCGTTCTCAATCAGGAACTTCGCGACCTCCTTCTCTCCCATGAGCGCCGCCCAGTGCAGCAGTGTCCTCCCGCGCCAGACCTTCGCGTTCATGTCCGCGCCCCTGGCGATGTATTTCTTCATGTTCCCGATTTCGCCGTTCATGGTGGCGTATTCGAGATTGACGGCATCATCGGCGGACTCGGCGCCGTGCTTGCGCAGCAGCTTCACAACATCATTCCTTGCGCGCTTTCTCGCCTTGTCCATTGGTGTTTCATTTGCAGCATCTTTAGCATTCACATCCGCGCCGCTGAGGCACAGATATTCGCACAGAGCCGGGGCCCCCCTGACTGCCGCATGGTGCAGCGGCGTGCGGCTGCCCGCGTCTTTCGCATTGACATCAGCCCCGCTCGTAACCAGGACCTTCGCCACCTCCTTGCTCGACGCGAAGTGCAGGGGCGTCATGCCGTCTTCGTTCTTCGTGCCCACTTTCAGCCCGCTCTTAATCAGGAAGGCCGCCACCTCGACGCGGCCATTCTCCGAAGCGAGACGTAACAGATTGGGCCCGCATGCCTTGTCGCTGCGAAGGTCCCACAACTGCAGACTGACTATCTCCTTGACCACGCCAATGTTGTTGCCCCTTACCGCCCTGGCAAGCCTGTTCCGGATGCGCAAAACACCTTCCCGTATCAACTTTATCAGCTTCTGCGCCCTGTCCTGTACCTCGAGGTCATCGCTCTCTCCGGCGGCCTCTTCGAGCGCCTCGAGCGCAGGTCTGCCAATGTAGAGCAGCCGCACTGTCGCCTTTTCCCTGATTCTGTATTTTTCGTGGCCGAGAAGCTTGATAAGCTGTCTTACCTCCTCGGCGATGCTCTCAGAAGTGTCCTCAGGTTCCGCAGGCGCTTGCGCCTCGGGCTCTGGTTCCTGCTCCTGCTTCTGCACTGCCGGCGCCTGCGGCGCTTCAGAAACCGTCTGCGCGGGCGCATCCTCGCGCAACTCCACCGCGCCGCACCCGGCAAGGAAAACCGCTATGCAGAATATGTATCGTGCTTTCTTCATGCTACTTCTCTGCACTTTTGAGTTCCTTTCCTCTCTTCGCGCCGTGTTTGCGCAGAAGTTCCGCCATCTCCTTGTTGGCATCCTGTACCCTGTCCAGAGGAGTCCTGCCTTCGCGGTCTTTCCTGCTGATCTCTGCTCCATTCTGCACCAGCAGTTTGGCGATCTTAGTATTGCCTTCCCAGGCGGCGTAGTGCAGGGGTGTCTGGCCGGCTTTGCCTGCCAGGTTGACATCGGCGCCTTCCTCAATCAGAACCTCCACAACCTTGTAATCCTCCACCAGCACCGCCCAGCACAGCAGATTCAATCCTCTCATGCAGGTGGCATTTGCATCCACACCGCTGCGGATGTGCTTCCTGAGCCTCTCGATATCACCTGCGCTGGCGGCATCCAGAAGCTTGACGTAGTCATCGCCTGACTCCCCGCCGTTTTTCTGCAGTAAGGAGAAAATCCGACTGTGTCCGAGGCCCCTTGCCTTGTCAAGCGGCGTCTCGCCGTGGTTGTCCTTTGCGTTCACGTCGGCGCCTTTCTTGCAGAGCAGCCTGCACAGGTGCACTCTGTCAACAATCACCGCCACGTGAAGAGCTGTGTACCCTTTCTTGTTCCTGGCGTTAAGGTTGTTACTTTCTTCAATCAGCAGCCAGGCGAGGTTGTCCTGCCTGCACGCTATCACCTGGTGCAGCGGCGTGTCTCCAGAGTCATCCGCGAGGCTCGAGTCGGCGCCGTGGGCAATCAGGATATTCGCCACCTCCCTGCCGGCGGCGAAGTGGAGCGGCGTCTTGTTCCACCCCGCAGTCGAGTCAGCCGAAACTCCTGCTTCAAGCAGTATCTCCACTATCTCGCCCTGTCCGCGCATCGCTGCAAGGTGGAGATACCCGTAATGCTTTCCCACCACCTGCCGCAAATCCACCATATCAAGGGCAAGAACCCACCTTGCTATCTCAGCATCGCCGTCCCACACTGCCTCTTCGAGAACTTTCGGGGCATGGTCCATCATCCACTTTATCTGCTTCACAGTCCTCTCGGACCGCTCTCTCACCTCCAGGTCGCAACTCTTCGCGGCCTGCGCGAGCTGGCCAAGAGCCGACTTCCCCACCCCAAACAGCGCTGCCGTCGCCTCCTCACGGACTCGCCAGTCCTCGTGCCCCAGGAGCTCGATAAGCTGTTTAATCTTCTCTGTATTATCCTCCGGTTGCGCTTGCGCCTCGGGCTCTGGTTCCTGCTCCTGCTTCTGCACTGCCGGCTCCTGCGGCGCTTCAGAAACCGTCTGCGCGGGCGCATCGTCACGCAACTCCACCGCGCCGCAGCCGGCAAGGAAAACCACTATGCAGAATATGTATCGTGCTCTCTTCATGCTACTTTTCTTCATTCTTCAGTTCTTCGCCCGTCTTAGCGCCGGCATCCCTCAGGCATTTTCTTATAGCCTGCGTCTTAACCATGTCCAGCGGGGTTTTGCCGTCATTGTCCTTCGCGTTCAGGTCTGCGCGATGCTCAATCAGGAGCTTCGTATTCTCCGTAATGGGGCTGCTGGGAGCATCCACGTAGTGCAGCGGCGTCCTCCCCTTGTCGTCTCTTGCTTCAACCTTAGCGCCACTGTGGATGAACAGCTCCGACTTGACCCAGTCGTTCGCCATGACACAGAGATGCAGCGGCGTGCGGCCCGCACCATCCTTCGCGTTCACATCACAGCCTGAGGTGATAAGGCGCTTGATAACTTCCACCCGGCAGTACCACCGGGCGGCGGCATGAAGCAGTGTCTGGCCGCTCTTCGTTTTCTTGTGGACATCAGCACCCTTGGCAATGAGGACCGGCACTGCATCCCACTTCCATTCATCCAGCGCCAGGTACAGTGGCGTCTGGCCGTGGTTGTTGACGGCGTTCACATCCGCGCCCTGCCCGACAAGGAACTCGAAAAGCACCATGCCCCGGTTGCGGATGCCAAGGATATGGCAGAGTGCGGTGTTGCCCGCGTGGTCTTTGCTGTCTATCTCGACGCCTTCTGAAATGAGGAACTTGGCGATTTCGATATTGTCGGACCATGCCACCTCGAAAAGGGCGGTCCGCCCGCTCTTGTCCCGGGCTTTCATGTCCGCGCCATTATCCGCAAGGGTCTTCAGCACCTCCAGGTTGCCCCTCTTGGCTGCGTCGAAAGTGGCGGTCCGGCCTTCGCTGTCCCTAACATCGACGTCCGCGCCATTCTCGACAAGGAACTTGACAAACTCCCCGTGCGAAGCGTGGAACAACGCCTGTCGGCCTTCCTCATCCTTCGCCTTGACATCAAGACCCTTCTTAATCAGGAAGGCGGCGAATTTCACTCGTTCCTCTACCGAGAATGTCTTGTCTGTGTAGAACCAGAGCGTGTAGTTGTCGGATACAATGTGGTGCAGCAGTGAGAATCCCGACCAGTCTCTCGCCTTGAGGTCGGCGCCCTTGGAAAGAAGCAATTCCACCGCCGCGGGCGTGGTGGCAAAAAAGACAGGCGGCCAGCCGTTTTCATCCCGGCTCGATACGTCCGCACCCCGCTTGATGAGTGTTTCTGCCAGCCCCAGCTCGCCCGCTTCAACAGCAAGGTGCAGGGGCGTCTGGCCGTTAGGGCTCTCTATGTCGGGTTCCACCCCCTTGTCGAGAAGCAGCTTTGCGAGCTCGACCTCGCCCATCGCGCACGCCCAGTGCAGCGGCGTCAGCGAATAGGTCGAAGAGAGCTCCACACCTTCTGGTTTCGCAAGAACCAGTTCGCCCGGCTCGTCCAGCAGAGAGCCCTTCTCAATAAGGAGCCTCGCTATGTCAAGACGCGAGTTGCTCAGCGCCGTGTGCAGCGACAGGTTGTCTTGCTCATCAGCCTGGTTTACATCAGCACCCGCCTTCAGAAGGAACTTGACTGTCTCTACATCGCTCTGAGCGACCGCAAAGTGCAGCAGCGACCTGCCATCACTCACCGGCTCATCCAGGTCGACGCCTTTTTCTGCAAGGGCCTTGACCTTCGCTAAATTGCCTTCCTTCACGGCGTACTCCAGGTTCACGGCGTCGTCGCCGGATTCGCCTCCGAGTTTCCACAACAATGCCGCCAGTTCGTGTTTTCCCCACTGTCTCGCAATGTCCAGCGGGGTTTTGCCAAAGAAATTGGCTTCACTCAACGGCACGCCCTTCTCGCACAGGAACCTGCTCAACTCAACGCGGCCTTCTGAAGCCGCGCGGTGAAGCAGGGTCCACCCGTCTGCGTCGCTGCCGCTCAGGTCGGCGCCCCTGGCTGCCAGCATCTCCACTATCTGCTTGCTGCCTGCAATTACTGCCAGGTGGAGCAGCTTCTGGCCGCCGTTCTCCTCTGGGTCTATCGGGACGCCCCTCTCGATGAAGTATCTCGCTACGTGCTTCTGCCCGCACTCCAAAGCAAGCGCAAGCAGGCTGTCCATGCCCGGAGATTCCACGCCGAAGTTCACCTCATCCCATTGGAGAAGCCTCTTGAGCAGCTCGATGTTCCCGGCCTGCACCGCCGCCTCCAGGCTTTCCCGCAGGTTCTCTGCATACTGTTGGATTTCCCGAACAAGCCTTTCCCCTCGTTCCTTCACTTCCGGGTCATTACTACGGGCAGCCTCTTTGAGCGCATCAAGCGCTTCCTTCCCCATGATAAACAGCTCATCAGTCGCCTTCTGGCGTATCCTGTAGTCCTTGTGCCCCAGAAGCTCGATAAGCTGGCGTATCTTCTCGGACTTGTCTTCCTGCGGGGGTGCGGTTGGAG
>DAOVDS010000427.1 GCA_030669415.1 bacterium | reverse complement strand
ATAAAATAAGCCTGTGGCGCATGACCATAAACGGCGATAACTGCAAGACGTGCGGCTGGTGCAAGAAGGCCTGCCCCGTTGACCACGAGATATACAAGTCGCCGGACTCGCCCGACTGCATCCGCTGCCTCGAGTGCACGGAGTGCAAGTTCGACGCGGCCAGCCACGGCATCGCGCTGCGTGGCAGGAAAAAGGTGAAGCCAAAAAGCGAGTCGTCAGGCTAATCACTTCTTGGCGGGGAGTTTGAATCTCTTTTCCTTCTCGTCGAAGACTAATCTATCCCAGTTTTCACGGAGGAATTTTTCCGCTTCGCGTAAGGACCTTTCGCGTTCCTCGGCTTCCAAGTTGTGTGGGTAAATACCACCCAAGTTATCGCGGACTGTCACTTGTATCTCCAAGAACGCTTTTTCTCTACCGGTCGAGCCATCCTTTTCACCACCACCTTCCCAGACTATGGAACGGTTGACATATTCCTCGAAGTTTGCCGTCATTTCGCGAAGAACCTCGATGAGGGCTTTAAGGCCGTCCTTGACTCCCATGGCTATGAGCTGTTTTGCGCCTCCGATCCTGACCATCAGATTTGTCTCGGCAAGTGAGTTGCGGGCAATCTCTTTCTTTGTCTTGTGCTTGGCTGTCTGCCACCATTTTCTCATTTCTTCAGTTGCGAGCTTCCAGTTGGATTGGTTGAGGAACTTGGATATGTCAAACTGCCGGCCGATTATGCCTTCCAAGCAGAATAGCGCGAGCACCCTTGCACGTTGTGTTTCCTGTTGAGCCATGTAATCCAGTATGTAGGGAATGGCGTCAACTCCCATGTCACAGAGCCCGGCAATTGCAGCATCATTGCAGCCCACCCAGAACTCATGAAATATGGTCTTATCGCTCTCTTGTGTTACAAAGGGTCTCCACCAATCGGCATGACAGTGGCCGCCACGCCAGTTCTTCCAGCCTTCGATATTCTTGACAGGTTTTATGAGGTGAAGATAGTATTGGGCCCTCAGCTTTGGCGGCACTTCGTTGATATAGCCGCGCCGGTCAACAATGGAAAGCGCAGTCATGGTCCATGCGTTCATTTCGACAGCCCATCGCTGGGGCCACCAGTGCAGCTCGCTTATGAACTTTTTACGTTCTTCGGGGTCTTCAAGCCTCTCGACAATATCAAGGACATTGTCCCCGGAGTAGGGGCTGTCTTTGAAAAGGGGATATCCAAGGATTGTCTCTGGAGTAGTCTGGCAACCTGCTACTATAATGAGCAGCGCAAACACGGTTACATATCCTGCACGCATAGGAGATTCCTCCCCAAAAAGTCTTATCCCTTACTTACACCATTATAGCTCCAGCGGGAAGAAAATTGCAAATTGGCGGGAGGTTAGTGCTATTTCTTACGCTTGCAGATAGTGTCGAAGATTTTGCGGGCGTTGTAGCTTGAGCGCACGTAGGGGCCGCTGGCGACACCTGAGAAACCCATGTCTTGTGCGACTTTCCGGTACTGCTCAAACTCGTCGGGGTGGACGTAGCGCTCGACGGGAAGGTGCTCGCGGCTGGGCTGCAAATACTGGCCGATTGTGACAATGTCGCAGGCGGCGGTGCGCAGGTCGGCGAGCAGCGACTTGACCTCTTCGGCAGTTTCGCCGAGGCCGACCATGAGGCCGCTTTTTGTCAGGATTTCGGGGGAGTGCTCTTTGACGAGATGCAGCAGGTCGAGCGAGCGGCGATAGTCTGCCTGCGGCCGGACTGATTGATAGAGGCGGGGTACTGTTTCCACGTTATGGTTGAATATCTCGGGTCTGCAGTCTGCGGCTGCGAGGATGTTCTCACTGGCGCCCTGGAAGTCGGGGGTGAGAATCTCGACAGTTGCATCGCAGGCTTTCCGGATTTCCCGCACAGTGGCGACAAAGTGGGAGGCGCCGCCGCCGGGCAGGTCATCGCGGGTGACGGAGGTGACGACGACGTGCTTGAGTTGCAGCCGGCGTGCCGCTTCAGCCACGCGGCGGGGCTCGTCCGGGTCGAGCGGCTCGGGGGTGCCGCCTGCAATTGCACAGAAGCGGCAGTTGCGGGTGCACACGGAGCCCATGATGAGGAAGGTTGCGGTCTGTGCGCCGAAGCATTCGCCGAGGTTAGGGCAGAGCGCGTTCTGGCAGACGGTGGCGAGCTTGAGGTCGGCGAGGAGCTTTCTCACCCTGTCGGCGTGTCCGCCGCGCGGGATTTTGCGCTTGAGCCATGGAGGGAAACGCTTCCTTGGGGCCATGAAAACCTCGGATATCAGGCGAACTTCAGGGCGGCACGGACCAAATCTTCCGTGCTGACTTCCCGCTCGCCGAGCGCAG
>DAOVDS010000366.1 GCA_030669415.1 bacterium | reverse complement strand
ACATGGGTGGGCCAGCTTGAATCGGTGAGTTTGAAGCTGATACAAACAGTCCTGCATCCTTCGAGCGATAGACTGACAACAAGCGGCTGTCCTCTGCCATCAACGAGAATCTCCGAAACGAGAGAAGGTTGCAGCAGCACTGTCTTTTGCGCTCTGCGGATAGTCAGCTTGCTCGCCCAGTCGGGATTTGCAAAAAGGTCCGAGTCTTTTGCCGTGAGCGGGGCGGTCAGCTCGTGCGTGTTAGCTTCGCTGCTAAACAGGAGTCCCGGGATTCCCGCGGGCGGCGCAATCACTACCGCACTGCAGCTTGGCGCCTGCTGTGGTGATGACTCGTTGAAGACGGCGAGGGTGCAGCCTGGCTCGGGCGTCTCGGAGAAGGTCACGATTGCGCCGGGCAGGGCTGTAAGGATGCGAAGCAGCCCGGCATCCTGTCGTCCGATGTAGGAGATTCTCAGGTCGGCGGCCGGGCTGCGAAACACGTATGCCCGGTTGTCGCTTTCGAGTGCGTCGCTGTCGAGGAGGTGGATTTCAAGCACCTCCTCAGCGGCGGCTTCCCCGGGCAGGGCGCAGCTTGTGCCGGAGTCTTCGCCGCTTGGCAGGTTCAGGCTGCCTGAAGCATACTGCTGGCCGGTCGCCCCGACAATCTCCCACCTTGCTGTACGCGGGCCCGGGGAGAAATTAGCGGCACGGAAAAAAAGGTGGAGACCACCCGGGTTGCGTGCAGCCTTCGCTGTGACAATCGCGACGTTGTCCGTGTCGGCGGGGACTGCGCTTACGTGCACTGAAGAGGGCAGGTCAACTGCGGCCGTGTCTGTGAACAGGAACACCTGGCCGCCCGTTGCGGCTGCCCGGGCCGCAACCTGAAGGGCCGCGCTGGCCGGGTCGCCTTCGAGTTGAGTCGGCTTGAGCTGTGAGAGCCAGTTCTCGGCATCAGCGGGGCTGAGCGCACCGGTTGTCGTCAGGCCTGAGGAGGCCGGGAAGGCATGGCAATAGACGAGGTCGGCCTGGGCAAGTTGTTTGAGCAAGGAAGAGCTGCTGAGGATGATTCTGTCAAAGACGCGGCTGCCGGCGCTGTTTGCCTCGGTACTTGCACTGCAGTCCACGACGAGATGAATGATTCTGCCGGCGGTGCGCGTGTGCCTTATCCGTGGTCCTGCTATGGCGGTCGTAAGGAAGGCTACTGCGATTATCTGCATGAGCAGCGAGAGGTTGAAATAGCGCTGCTTGGAGGAGGGGGGGACTTGGGCGTGCTCGCTGAGGCGCTTCCAGACAATCAGGCTGCTGACCCTGACACGCAGGCGCCGATACTTCCAGAGGTTGAAAACAAACAGCAGCCCTGTTGCGGCAAGCCCCGCGAACGCCGCAGGATAGGCAAATTCCATCACCTCTCCCGAATCGTGAAAAGCCTGCTAATCATTCATCTAATTAAGATGATAGCAGAAAAAACCGCCCTTGGCAATGCCGGGGTTACTTGACCAGTTTGAAGGCAAGGTCTACCGCCTCGGCAGCGGTGGATGCCCGGTGCAGCACAAACGGTTCCATCCGCTCTGCTTCGAGTTCCCAGGTCTCAAGCCCCACAACAGGCGTGCCGCTACGCAGCGCAAGCGCGATTTCCGAGAGGGTGCCAAGCCGCCCGCCGACTGCAATCAGGGCGTCGCAGGCGCCCGCGACCAGCGCGTTTCTGGCCTCGCCGAGTCCTGTCGGAATCGGGATAAGGACGTGCGGGTTCGCCGAATCGGCACTGGAGCCGGGCAGTATCCCCACAGTAATGCCTCCGGCGCGGGAAGCGCCCCGGCACGCCGCTTCCATCACGCCGCCGAGGCCGCCGCATATCAGGATTGCGCCACGCCGGGCCAGCAGCTTTCCTGTTTCCTCTGCGAGGGAGACTTCCCTGGCTGAGGCATTCCCTGAGCCTGCAACAGACACGCGCAGGGGTCGCTTTGTGTCAACCATCGTTCCCTTCCGTTTCTTGTGGTGCGGTCGCGGGCGGGTTGTCCTGCGCAGTGCCTGCGACGTGCTTAATCACCAGGAAGCCGCCGACGAGCAGGGCGAAAAAGAATATGGTGGCAAGCCAGAAGTAACGCTCGATGAAATTGCGGATTCTGGTCCCGAACTTCCACAGGAAAGCTGCCTCGGCGAAGAACCTGAGGCCGCGAAATACAACCGAGACAGCTACGAAGACAAACAGGTTAATGCCACACAACCCTGCGCCGATGGTAAAGAGCTTGTAGGGCAGCGGTGTGAGAGCGGCGGCAGCCACGGCGAGGCCGGCGTACTCCTGGTACAGGCCCTTGACATCCTCGAACTGGCCGCTCAGGCCGCACCAGTCAATAATGGGCCTGGCCACAGGCTCGTAGAGAGCCCACCCTATGAAGTAGCCAAGCAGCCCGCCGAGCACAGAGCCGGTTGTACAGATGAGGGCGAACCTGAACGCCTTTTTCTTGTTGCCGAGACAGAGCGGCAGAAGGAGTGCGTCGGGGGGAACTGGAAAAAAGGAGCTCTCGGCAAAGGCTACTGCGAAAAGGGCCCAGGGGCCGTAGCGGCCCTCAGCCCACCTGAGGACCCAGCGGTAGAGTCTCTTTATGGGGTTGCGGGTAGGTTTTTGGGGCGCAGCATTCGGCCCCGCGACAGGTTCGGTCATAGTGCTCCCAGACTTCTTGGCCGGGCTCAATCGTAAAGGCTCATGTCGCGAAAGTCAAGGAACATGGTTCGCCGGAAAAGGCGGGTATCTGGATACACTGAATATTTATTAGAGGGAAAGTGGGAATCTGTGCAAGAGAGCAGGCTGTTTTACGTCTCGCTTAGTGAAAGGAATTGGGTATGAGAATAGTGAACCAGTCTTCCAAGACACCGAGGAAAGGGGGAAAGGGGATGAGGTCACTTCTTGCGCTATTGGTGGCGGTAGCTGTTGTGGTATTGCTGGTTGGGCCCACCACGGCCCAGGACAAGGGCGGCTCGGGAGACGGCGTGAAGCCGGACCTGCCGCTCGAGAGGCCGGTGACTGAACTGCCGCCGGAAGAAGATCCTGAAGACCCGCCGGACGAAGATGTGGATCCCCCGGACGAAGACGTCGATCCGCCCCCGGAAGAACCCGAGAACCCGCCGCCGGAATTTTTCGAGGAGCCTATCGAGGAAGCCGAAGTGATATTCGTCATCGACCGGACAGGCTCCATGCGCTGGCCCTCGAAGATGTCGGTCGTGGACGAGGGCGGCAACCCGGTCAACAACGCCGCCAAGTATGATGTAGCCCGCATCGAGCTTATCAAGGCGATACAGGACCTTGCGGACAACATGAAGTTCGGGCTGGTGTGCTTCGCCACCAGTGGCGGTTCCTACAGCGGGGACTCCCACTGGAGCAACAGTGGCGGCGGCAGCATAGGCGGAAGGTGGAAGGCATGGCCGCCGAAATATGGCGAGCCGGCGCCGTTAGGGTATCACGCGAAACACGGCTCCAATGTCCCGATATGGCCGAGCACGGGGAAGATTGTGCCGGCTAACGCGGCCAACAAGGCGGCGGCGATT
>DAOVDS010000087.1 GCA_030669415.1 bacterium | reverse complement strand
TGAAATCGGGCGCGTTCTCGTCGTCCGGCTTGGACGCCTTGTCGGTAAGGAAGGGCTCAAGACCCGTTGTCCCGACGATTTCGGATACGAGAAGCTCCTGCAGGTCGGCGCCTGTGGCGGCTACCCTTGCCTCGTGCGTCGACTCGGCAACCGGGAGGACTGCTATCCTGACTGGAGATTCATTCTCAGGCTCCTCGGGGGTTTCGGCAGGTGCAGGCTCCTCCGGCTTGTGCGTGTCCTGCGGGCCGGGAGTTACTTTCTCAGTCTTTCGCTTGTCGAGCAGCTTCACGATGTAGAATGCTTTCTCCACTTCTATCGGCATGGTGTAGCCGTCTTTGCGCAGGTCGAAGGCGATTTTGGAGACTTTCTCCGGCAGGTAGCTTCTATCCACGAAATCGGTCATCCCGTCCCTGAAGAGCGAGAGGTGTTTCGAGTGCTTCCAGACGAGTTTGGTGAAGGCGGTCCCGTAGGCCAGCTCGTCGTGGAGCCGGTCGGCGAGCTTCTTGTCGTGGACGACGAGAAGCTGGAGGCTGGCCTCGTCTATGAAGTCAACAATCCTGTCCACTATGGAAACAGGTATGGTGGCAGTACCGCCTTTGATTCTGATTGTGATGAAGTTCTCATCCTGTTTGGTGATAGTGCCGGTGAACTTCTCTCCGTTGGTGGTGTAGACGACCTTCTCATTGCCAGCATGCGCGACGGCGGCCGCCAGAAGCATGCACAAAATGATTACCGCAAGATCGAGTTTCAACTTCATGCTTTCCCTCAACAGTTCGTCACCGGAAGCCGAAATCAGGTAGTATCTACAGTCTCGACTTCTTCTTTCTTCTTTTTCTTCTTGGGTTTCTTCTCGGGCACCGAAAGAGGCTCGAAGAAGAGGTGCTTGTCCTTGATACTCACGCGCACGAGGTTCTTGCCCTCGTAGGCGCCGCGGAGAATCTCTTCGCTCATGGTGTCTTCGACGTAGCGCTCGATGGAGCGCCTCAGCGGTCTTGCGCCGAACTCGGGGTTGTACTCGACATCGATGAGGAAGTTCTTTGCCTCGTCGGTGAGTTCGAGCTGGATACCGCGGTCAGCAAGCCGTTCGCGGATGTAGTTGAGCTCGATGTCGACAATCTGCTTCAGGTCATCCTTGTCGAGCGGCTGGAAGACGATAACATCGTCGAGGCGGTTGAGGAACTCGGGCCTGAAGTGGCGGTCAACCTCCTGCATGAGCATCTCGCGCATTTTCTCGTATGTCATCTCTTTGGACTGCTTCTGAAATCCAAGCGGAGTCTGGTTCTTGATGATATCGGCGCCGATGTTGGATGTCATGATGAGCACGACGTTGCGGAAATCGACGCGGCGGCCGAACGAGTCGGTGAGCTTGCCTTCCTCCATAATCTGGAGCAGCATGTTGAAGACATCGCCGTGTGCCTTGTCGATTTCATCGAGGAGCACGACGGCGTAGGGCTGCCGGCGGATTTTCTCGGTGAGCTGGCCGCCCTCCTCGTAGCCGACGTAGCCGGGAGGTGCGCCCACGAGCCGGGAGACATTGTGTTTCTCCATGTACTCGGACATGTCAATCTGGATAAGCGCATCCTGAGTGCCGAAAATGAACTGCGCGAGTGCCTTGGCCAGCAGGGTCTTTCCCACGCCGGTGGGGCCGAGGAAGATGAAGCAACCCATGGGCCGTCTGGGGTCCTTGAGCCCGCTTCTTGAGCGGCGCACCGCCTTGGCGATGGCCTTTATCGGCACATCCTGACTGATTACCATCTTGTGGAGCTCTTCTTCCATCCTGAGCAGGCGCTGGGCCTCGCCCCGCTCGATGCGCGTAAGAGGCACGCCGGTCATCTTTGAGACCACCTCGGCGACAGTCTCATCGTCTACGACGCCGCCGGTTTCCTGCCTCGTTTCGCGCCAGGATTCGAGGCGCCTTTCGCGCTCTGCGCGCGCTTTCTCAGCCTTGTCGCGCAGTCCGGCGGCTCGTTCGAAGTCCTGCGCGGCGACTGCCTCGTCCTTTTCCTTGCTCAGCTTCTGGATATTGAGCTCGAGTTCCTTGAGGTCGGGCGGCCGTGTCAGCGTTGCGAGGCGAATCTTGGCCCCGGCCTCATCAATTACGTCAATCGCCTTATCGGGCAGGAACCTGCCGGTGATATAGCGCTCGGAGAGGTCCACGGCGGCATCTATCGCGCCATCGGTGATTTTGACGCGGTGGTGCGCTTCGTAGCGGTCGCGCAGGCCCTTGAGGATGGCGATTGTCTCCGTTTTTGTAGGCGGGTCAACCATGATGGTCTGAAAGCGGCGCTCGAGGGCTCCATCCTTTTCGATGTACTTGCGGTACTCGTCGAGGGTAGTCGCGCCGATGCACTGTACCTCACCGCGGGAGAGGGCGGGTTTGAGGACGTTTGATGCGTCGATGGCGCCTTCCGCGCCGCCCGCGCCGACGATGGTATGGAGTTCGTCAATGAAGAGGATTACGTTCTTGGCGCGGCGGACCTCGTTCATGAGCGCCTTGATACGCTCCTCGAACTGCCCGCGGTACTTGGTGCCTGCGACCATCATGGCGAGGTCGAGCACGACAATCCTCTTGTCGGCCAGGAGCTCGGGTATCTCACCGCTGACGATATTCTGCGCCAGGCCCTCGACTATTGCGGTCTTGCCCACGCCGGGCTCACCGAGAAGCACGGGGTTGTTCTTCGTGCGCCGGCAGAGGATTTGCATGACGCGCTCGATTTCGCGCTGTCTGCCGATGACGGGGTCGAGTTTTTCCTGTTTGGCAAGGGTGGAGAGGTCGCGCCCGAATGAGTCGAGCGCGGGTGTCTTGGACTTGGTGCGCGGGCCGGGCTGCCCGAACTGGCCTTCCTGCTGCTGCGCGGCGGCCGCGGGCCCGCCGAGGTCGGCGCCGAGCAGTTCAAGCACTTCCTCGCGGACCTCCTGGAGACGCACGCCGAGATTGAGCAGTACCTGGGCGGCCTTGCCGCCCGTCTCGCGCAGCAGTCCCAGGAGCAGGTGTTCGGTGCCGATGTAGTTGTGTCCGAGCGCGGTCGCCTCCTCGACGCCGAACTCGAGGACTTTCTTGGCCCTCGGGGTGAACGGGAGCTGGCCGATAGTAACCATGTTGGGTCCGGCCTTGACGGTCTTCTCGACCTCGTGCCTGATCTTGGACAGGTCGAGGCCGAGGTTTTTGAGCACGTTGGCGGCGACACCGCTGCCTTCCTGGATGAGGCCCAGGAGTATGTGCTCGGTGCCGATGTACTCGTGGTTGAACCGCATCGCCTCCGAGCGCGCAAGCTGCATGACCTTTCGTGCCCTGTCAGTGAACCTGTCAAACATTCAGTTGTCCTCCAGCCCAGAGTCTGGGCGCATGCTACTATTTGACTCCGTTGCCGCTGAGTTTTCCTCTGATGAAATCCGCCCTTGCGAGGTCTCTCGACGAGGTGTCAAGCTTCTTTTTGAATATCTTCTGCAGGTGCGCAGGCTGAGTGAGGATGAAGAGGGCGTTGACCTGTCCGATGTCGAGCCGGTTAATCATCTCGAGGTTGACGCCGAGTCTCACGGCCGAGAGCAGGTCAAGCGTTTCTTCGGATGAGATAACGCGGGCGTTCTTAAGCAGGCCGTAGGCCCGCCAGACGCGGTCTTCCAGCAGCGCCTTGCTCTGCGACATGAGGGTTTCTCTGACAGTGCGCTCGTACCGGACAATCTGTGGCACGACACTGCCTATGTTCTCGACAATAGCCATCTCCGTTTTGCCGAGTGTGAGCTGGTTGGATATCTGGTAGAAGTCGCCGGATGCGTAGGTGCCTTCGCCGTAGAGGCCCCGTACCGCGAGGCCAATTTTGGAGACGCTCTCAAAGACTTTCGTTATCTGCTTTGTCATGACCAGTGCCGGCAGGTGCAGCATGACGGAGGCCCGCATGCCAGTGCCGACGTTGGTCGGGCAGCAGGTGAGGTATCCGAACTTGGGCGAGAAGGCGTAGTTGACGCGCTCCTCGATTGAGGAATCGAGGTCGTTCATCTCAAGCCAGGTCTGTTCGAGCTGGAGGCCCGGGTGGAGCACCTGTATGCGCAGGTGGTCTTCCTCATTTATCATGATGGATGTACCTTCATTGGCACTCACGAGGACGCCGCGAGCTCCGCTGCCGCTGGCGTGCTCCTTGGATATGAGGTGCCGCTCGACAAGCAGGAGCCTGTCCAGCGTCTCAAGCTCATCGAGGCGGAAGTAGTTGCCATTGCCCGGCAGCGGGATATTCTCGAGCTTGCCGTAGAGGAACCTCTCGACATCGGCCTTCTCACTGTCGGAGGCCTGGTAGAGAAACTTGCGGCCCTCGAGATTCCTCGCGAGGCGGATACGGCTGGAGATGACGATGTCGGCCTCAGGTCCCTTGCCTGTGAGCCAGCTTCCGGTTTTGCTTATGAGCTCACTCAACTGCATCTTTGCCCTCACTGTGCGGCTTCCTGGGTTGTGAGCGACGCCTGGGCTTCGACTTGCGTTTGGGCTTGCCGGTGTCTGCTGCCGGAGGGCTCTCATCTTCAATTGCGTGGATGCGGTCTCTCAGTTCGGCCGCTCTTTCGTACTCTTCGCGGTGAACTGCCTCTTCGAGCTGGTTTCTCAGGTCGAGAAGTGCACGCGCCTTTGCGGTATCGGAGTCGATTTTTCTTGGCACCTTCCCTACATGCTTAGAAGAGCCGTGGACGCGGTCAAGCAGCGGCGTGAGCCCCTCTCTGAAAACCTGGTAGTCGCGCGGGCAGCCGAACCTGCCGCTTTCGCGAAACTCCCGGAAGGTCAGGCCGCAGCTTGGGCACTTTGTAGAGAGCAATTCTTCCGGGATGTTCTCCTTCTCACGCTCCATCATGCCGCTGAGGAGATCCTGCAGCGAGAAGTGGGTTTTGATGGAAAGACCCTTCTTGCGGGCACACTGCTCGCACAGGTGGATTTCCTGTTTCTTGCCATCCACAAGCTCGGTCAGATGAACTGTGGCAACGTTCTTCTTGCAGAATTGGCAAATCACTTGCTGTTACCCTCCCGCACCGTTTTGGGGCAGAGCGTCACCGGGCCAATAGGTAACGCTGCTCCCGGGCGATTCCCACGCAGAGACGTAACTAAGCCGGAGCCCTTCCGGCAGAATCGACGACATCTCCCGAAAAAGGTACTCCGTGATGTTCTCGGTGGTAGTGTTGCGATCCTTGAAGTGCTCAAGTTCGTTCAAGTACTTGTGGTCAAGGTTGTCAAGCACCTTGTCGAGAGCTCCTTTGAGCACACGGAAGTCCACCACCATTCCGTCATTGCCGCGTTTCCCGGCAGCAGCCACCTCCACCAGCCAATTGTGACCGTGCAGTCTCTCGCAGTCGCCCTGATAGTCTCTCAGGTTGTGCGCAGCCGAGAATCTACCCTGTACCTTGACCTCAAACACTTCCAGTCCACCAGCCGAAGCGCCCGACACGGGAGCCCCAGGATAATTCTATCACCACGGCGCCTGCCGTGTCAAGTCGAATAAAGCTGCCAGCAGGCGCCGGCGCAGGGCCGGCGAATAGGCTACTGCAACGGTTTCTTCCTGAATCGTGCTGCGAGTTCGGCGGAAGAGAGTTCACTGGCGGCAGCGGTGCCAGCGTGTTTCAGGAAACGCTGGAACTGCTCATCGGCCACCATCCACTCTTCCGAGACACTGTCGGACGGTCGCGAGCGAGGAGTCCTGATTTCGCCCGTGGAGGCGAACTCGATAAAAGTCCCATCCCCGGCAAGAAGCCCTACCGCGACCTTGAAAGTGCCGTCCTCTGAGACAGGCACGTACCAGTTGTGGACTTTCACATCTATGGGCAGGTCAACGTATTCACTGCGGTCCAGGTCCAGGACTCTCAGATGCCATCGGGCGGTCGTGAATATTTCCTGTCCGTAAGCTTGAGCTACTTCATGTCTGCGGTTGCCGGACAGGTCCCAGTGGACGAAAATCCAGTTCGGGTCCTTCGCGACCGCTCCTATCTTGTCAAGGTTGTACTTCTCCGGCAGCGGGTCGCCCCAGTCAACGTAGACTTCACGAGGCTCCTGCCTGACCTCGCTGGGTGGTTCCTCCAGCGCTTCTGTACCCGGCGCGCCCCGCCCTGCCCCGGAGAGCTCAGAAGAGCCCGGCACGTCAGCCACCTGTCCGGCCCCCGGCAGCACGGAGGGCCCTGGAGGCGCCGCCCCCGTGAGCATTGCAAAGAGCTCGGCCTTCTTGCACCTGGAGATACCGCGAAGGCCTTTCGCCCTGGCTGCCTGGTAGAGTTCCTTGCGAGTCATGTTCTGATACTGCTCTGCGCTCGAGCCGTCGCCGGAGCTTCTCTCCCTCTCTTCCACTGCGAACTCCTAATCATGCCAATAAGCCTGCGTGACTGTGGCGCACCTCATCGGGCTGCCTTCAGTCACCATATTCTCATCCCCTTGGGGACAACAACAACACCGCCCTCACTGATTGAGAAGCGTTTTCTGTCCTGCTTTCTGTCCGTGCCTATCTGGAAATCCGCAGGCACGACAACGCCCTTGTCGATTATGGCGTTCTTGACTACAGCACCCGGTTCTACGCGGACCCTGTCCATCAATATCGAGTTTTCCACAAGCGCGTACTCAGAGACACGAACACCAGGCGAGAGAATGCTCCTTACGACGCTTGCGCCGCTGATTATACAGCCGCTGGAAATCAGTGAGTCGAGGACCTGCGCCTTTCTCCCGCCTTCGTGCTCGTCGGCGAAGACAGTTTTTGCAGGAGGATACTGCGGATGATAGGTGCGGATGGGCCATCGCGTGTCGTAGAGGTTAAACTCCGGCTCGACGGCCACGAGGCCCATGTTGGCCGCATAGTAGGCGTCAATCGTGCCGATGTCGCGCCAGTAGGGCACCTGCTTGCGGTTCTCATCTTGGAAGTCATGGGCGAAGACTTTTCGCCTGCCTATTTCGCGCGGGATTATGTCTCTGCCAAAATCGTGCTTAGTGTCCCTGCGTTTGGCATCATCTACCACGGTGCGGATGAGCGTCTCTGTGTTGAAGACATAGACGCCCATGTTGCAGTATGCCTTGTCAGGGTTATGTGGCGTGGGCTTGGGCTCGGAAGGTTTCTCCTCGAAACCGGCTATTCTTGCGTCTTTGTCCGCCTCGACAATGCCGAATTCACCCGCTGCGCGCTCAATGTCCTGCTCGACGCACGCGACGGTAATCTCCGCCCCTTTCTTCTCGTGAAAGAGCAGCATGTCAAGGTAGTTCATCTTATAGATATGGTCCCCGGAGAGAATAAGCACCCGCGATGGCCTGTGTTCCTGCAGGGTATATATGTTCTGAAATATCGCGTCAGCCGTGCCCCTGTACCAGCTCTCGGCGGAGCGCTGCTGTGGAGGGATAGTCTCGATAAACTCGTCAAGCTCACCCGGGAATATGTGCCAGGCGAAAGAGATATGCCGGCTGAGTGAAGTGGACTTGTACTGCGTCAGGAGGTACACCCTTCTGAGACCGGAGTTCAGGCAATTCGAGAGGGTGAAATCGATGATGCGGTAGGTTCCGCCGAACGGGACCGAAGGCTTCGCGCGGTCGCGAGTGAGCGGGTGAAGTCTCTCCCCCTTGCCGCCGGCGAGAATCAGGGTGAGGGTGTTATGCAGATAGCTCTGGAGGCTGAGACTTGAGGCTTGAGGCTTGAGGCTTGAGGAACGCCTCTCAGTCGCGCCTGGGCCTTCCTGCGGTTTTTCCTCAGGTCTCACGCCTCATGCCTCACGCCTCTACTGTTTACGCTGATCGAGGACCTCGCGAACTTTCGCCTTGAGCTCGCCGAGGTCGGAAGACTTGATGATGTAGTGCTCCGCAGTCCATGTCATGAAGTTGTCCTTGTAGTGAGCGTAGGCTGTATGGATTATGACTGGCATGGTGTTATCGCGCCCGAGTATCTTGCCGAGCGCCTCAATCCCATCCATTCCTGGCATGCTGATATCAAGAACTACAAGCTCGACTTCATGTTCTTCAATCATCTTGAGGGCTTCATGCCCGTCATGGGCCATTATGATTTTATACCCTTCTTCTTCAAGTTCCTGCCTGTAGAGTTCGGCCTGGTGGACATCGTCTTCCACAACCAGTAATGTCTCCATGGCAACCTCCCGGGCCGCGCTTGGCGCGGAATCTTGAATTTCGAAACTCGAACTTCGAGTTTCCCCTGGCGAAGCCAGGGGCTACTTGGCCTCTTTCAGAAATATCCTGCCGAGCTCGAAGACGCCACCCTCGACACTGAATCCGAGTGCGGGCTCGCCGGCGGGCAAGTCCAGTATCGGGTCGAGCTTCCACACAATTTTGTCGCCCACCCTGGCTTGCGCAGTCTTGCCGCTCACTGATATGGCTACTCGCACCCACACCGATTCAAGCAGAACCGTACTGCTTCTCGTAGCTGGAATACCCTTTACCTCCGAGTAGTCTTCTCCTTCCGAGCCCAGGTGCCAGGCAAGTGTGGAGCCACCGACCGGGAACAGGACATCAACAGCGCCGCTGCTGCTTGAGCGTCGGATGTGAAAGGAGAACGTATAGCTGCCTTTGGGTACTTCAGTCACGCCGAACTGGCCGCGGGTTCCAATCAGGTATCCGCCCTCGACCTTCCAGAGCTTGGTATCTCCTTTCCAGCCTTTCAGGGTCCTGGTGTCGAAGAGCCTTAGGTTCCGGGCCAGGTTGCGTGCGACCACGATTCTCGCAAGCTCTGCGGCCAGGGCGCCCGCGGCACCGCCAGTGCCGCGCGAGTCTCCGACCATCTCTCTTGCCTCCTCAGGGTCACCACTGAAATAGTGGTATGCGGCCTCCTCGAACCGGGCCTGCTTGCTGCTGGTTCCTGCGCGCTCACGAGCGAGCCGGACAATCTCGCTGCGAGGCAGTTCTGAGACTGCGAACGGCGGCAGCTCGCCGACGGTCAGCATGCCCCTCTCGAACTTCTTGAGCGTGCCCTGGTACGCAATCCCCGAGGAACTGCGCAAAGAGATGACCTTACCGACACTGGCGGTAAGCTGCGCGTAGGCATTCTGTAGGAAGCTGCGGGCCGCTTCAACCCACCTCACCCGTTCGGAGACTTTGTCCTTCCATTCGCCGGTCAGAGGATAATCTGACAGAAGGGCGTTGAGAACAGCTATCGCCGCATTATAATTCCCTTCGCCCGCGGTATTCGTAGCCGCCTGGACAGCGCCGTAGTAGGCAGCTATGGCCAGTTCCTCGCGCGCAAACTGCGCATTGAGGATATCAGCTCTGGCTTTTCGAGCCTTGAGTGCGTAGTCTTCTATGCCAAAATCTGTTATGATGGTCTCCAGCAGAGCTGTGGCCTCCTCGACTTTCCCGCTGCGCGCCAGTTTGGCGGCTTCGGTGTCGATTCTGTCGAACGATTCTCTGGCCTTGGCGTAGATTGTGTTTTTCATCCGGTGGAAACGGGTCTCGTACAGCTCTTTGGGCAGTTCGCCGGGAAGGCCGCCGTCCGCAACCTGCAGCGCTTCCTTGAACTTCCCCTTGTCACACAGTTCGGTGATCTTCAACTGTATCTGTGCGATTTGAGCCTCAGCCTGCTCCTTGAGCGCCTCGGACTCGACCTGCGCAATTCGCCTGTTCGCATCTTCAACATAGGGTGACGAGGGGTGAGTCTGAACGTACTCCTTGAGTATCCTCACCTGAAGCGCTGTATCACTCGGGTTTTCGTTGAGCCGTTTCAGGGTCTCGGTCCACTCCTTTTCCGTCCGAGCCTGCTCGATCTGCTTCTCGAGATCCGCCACCTTCACTCTCGCTTTGGTGGCCCAGCGCGTGTTGGGGTATTTCTTCATATACGCTCGGAACCTCTTAATCAGCTCCTTGTGGTTGTCCTGATTCTCGCTGGCAAACTCAATCAACTCGCTGTACTGCTGCTCCGCAGGAGTTTCCCCCGACTCTTTTTTGCCACCAGGGATGCTCATGACAAGTATGAAGATGATGATGAGCACAACCGCGGCAACCGCAGCCACAATGACGGGAAGCGGCTTGCCCTTCTTCCTTCCTGCCTTCGCCATGGCCTCAATGACCTCCGGCGGGGGCAGGACCTGGGGCTGCTCCTGGGCCAGGTCTTCTTCAAGTATCTCCTGCTTCTCCTTCTGCGTCAGCTCGATGCCGGCCGGCTCGTCCTCGAGGAAAGCCGCGACTTCCGGCAGGTCGCTCCGTCTGCCGCGTTTCCTGGGAGTCGGCTCCAGTTCGACCGACTCGTCGATACCCACTACTTCCATTTCCTCTCGCGGCAAGTCGGCCAGTTCAGGTGGCGGGGGCTCGAGCTCTGCATCACCCGGCTCATCTTTGGCCAACTTGAGAGGTTCTTCCTCCTGCACGGGAGCGACAGGCTCCGGTTCGGCCTGGGCAGGTGATGCGGGCTCCGGCTCAGGAGGAGGCTCGGGCTCCGGCTCAGGGGGAGGCTCCGGCTCAGGGGGAGGTGCAGGCTCGGGTACAGTCGGCGGCACCTCCGGCTCAGGAAGCTCCGGCTCCACCGCGGGCAACTCCGGCTCGCTGGGCGCAATCATATCTTTTGGCACTGGAAGCTTCGATTTCGGTATCTCCGTAATATCGAGTTGCTCGAAATCCTCAACTACGTGCCCCATGTTTTGATAGCGCATCATGGGATTGCGTTTCAGCATCTTCTCAACCATCGCAACAAGCCGTTCTGGCAGCGCTGGTGCGGCGTCACTGAGTCTCTTGTGTTTCCCCTGCAGGTTGTTGAGCATCGTTTCGAAGTTGGTCTCACCGGTAAAGGGTCCCGCCCCGACAATCATCCGGTAGATTACGGCGCCAAGCGAGAATATGTCGCTGCGTGGGGTTGCCCGGGACGCATCCTTGATTGCCTCGGGAGCGGCGAATTCGGGCGGCACTGCGGAGGCCCTCCCAAGCGCCTCCTCGGGAGAAAAAAGAGTCGGCCCCACGGACAGGTTGATGAGAACCGCCCTGCCCTTGCGGCTTATCATTATGCTTTCAATCGAGACGTTCCCGTGAACAGCCTTCCTGGCGTGAGTTGACTTGAGGCCCTGCGCAATCTGCAGCGCGATTTTGACAGCCTGCCTCGGCGGCAGGTTCTTCTCCTCAGCAAGAAGCCGTGCCAGAGACGTGCCTTCCACCTTCTCCTCGACAGTGTAGTAAAGGCCCTTCTCCTCTTCAACGTTGTAGACCGAAGCCACGGATGCATGCTTGACTTTGGCCGCCTTGGCGGCGCGGGTCATAAACTTCCTGACCTTGTCAGGGTCCACACCAAGCTCGTCTTTCAGAACCCTGACAAGCACCTCGCGCTGCTGGGCTTCCTGTACGCCCTTGTAGATTCGCGTGAAATCGTCATCACGGAGCCTCGAAACAATCCTCGCACCGGCGAGAACCTGACCTACGATGGTGTCCTTCTCGCTGACCTTCAGGGCGGGGTCGGGTTCCTTGGCGACGGCCACGACCGGGCCTGCGCACTTCTCGCACTGGAAGAGCTGCGCACCAGCAACCTCTTCAATCGGGCGTTCCACGTTACACTTGGGGCACCTGAGGCGTTCGATTCCCTGTCGCACGAGGATGTTCTTGAACTGCTCTTCCGTCAGCACCTGCTGCTCGACGAGTATCTCACCCAGTTGCTTCTTCTCACCTCTCTCTCTCAGGACCTTCTGCAGTTTCAGGCACTGAGCCACGGAAGCTGGAGTCACGTACCCGAGGACAATGGCAAGCTGGCCGAAGTGTACTTCTTTTCCTCTTGTCACGTCAGGCCCTCTCGACGACCGGGCAGTCAATGCCAGGCCGGGCTTCAACTCTTGGTCCGTCGACAGCTATCAAAGAAGGCGATGCTTTTATCTGAACACATATCCCGGACAGGGACAAAAAGCCGTGTTTCTTCGAAGGACGCAGCGGCAACCCAATTCCCTACGCTACTTGAGGCGGTCTTCCATCAGACGACCAGGCTTGAAAATAACGACCCTCTTGGCAGGCACGTAGACTGTCTCGCCGGTCCTGGGATTCCTCGCCTTGCGCGGCGCCCTTTCCCGTACTTCAAAGACACCGAAGTTGCGCAGCTCTATGCGCCCCGCTTCCAGAATCGAATCCACTATGGCATCCAGAGTGCTTTGAACAATCTCTTTGGTTTGAATCTGTGTGAGACCGGATTTCTCTGCTATTCTCTTGACTATTTCCTTCTTGGTCATGTCAGCCGTCCTTTCACACTCTGAGCATGAGGCGGCGGGGAGTATCTACTACTCGCAACCCTGTTTGGATGGCATATAAGAAACTCTCTCCCCTCTGATACAACTCACACTGTCTTATCGCATCCAAATCACAAGTGTTACGCATTTTAAGGTGCGGGTTAGAGTTAAGTCAAGAGAAAAAAACCAAAAATCCAGTTGAGACGCTCAGAGCAGCCCGAACATCTCCTCTACTTCCACGTGCCTGCGAACCGCATCGTAGACAGAGGCAATCTTCTGCTTGTCGGCGGGAGATATCCTCACCTGCATCTGGGTTATTCCCGAAACGACGGTATAGGAGTCCTGTTGCGCCCCTATCACGGGGATATCTGCGCGCCGGAGCATCTCGAGCAGTGTCTCCGGCGGCTCGACTCCGCACGTCAGGACAAGACCTGCAAATCTCCTGGCTTTCCCACCACCCAGCATGCTGTACGCCAGGGCGGCAAGCACCACGTCGGAGCGGTCACCGCCGGTTATCAGCAGGCAGTTGTTCTCGAAGTACTTCTCTGAGTAGGCAGGCGTCATTGCACCCACGAGTATCCTGCCCACGTGGTTGCCCAGGTGCTGCTCGCCCGCGAGGACCTTGCCGTTTATGCACTCGCCGATTTCGCGCATCGTGGGGGATGCCAGCGGCTTGCTGTACGGGATGATACCGAGGAGTCTTGTGCCCTGCTGCTCAAGGAAAGGTCCGCCGAATGTCCTGAGCTTGTCAATCTCCTGCGGGAACGCTTTGTTGAATATGACTCCGACCACTTCCAGTCCGTGTGACTGGAAGTACTTGAGGTTCAGCACCACCTCGTCAAGAGGGTGGCCGATGCCGCCTGATGTCAGTATCAGCACTTTGCCGCCGAGCTTCTTGGCCACCACCGCGTTGGACAGGCCGTACACGGCGCCGCAGGCCGCGCCCACCATGCCCTTGATAAGCATCATGTCGCAGCCTTCCGATATCTTGTTGAAGCTCTCAGTAATCTCCTGAATCGTCTCTTCTCTCTTGACGGAATCAGTGAAGAGGTCTATTGAGTCCCTGTCGATGGTTACGGGGTTCATGTCCTTTATGTTGGCGTGAAGGTTGAAAACGCGCTCGATAAGCGCTGCATCCTGGTCAACGGAATAGTCCGCGACCTTGAGGTCACTCAACCCCACGGGTTTCATAAAGCCAATCTTCTTGACACGCTCCGAGAATGCCTTCATAAGGCCCAGCGTGACCATGGTCTTGCCATCGCCCTGCTTGGTCGAGGTGATGTATAGCTTCTTCATTTGCTGCTCCTGCTTTCCGAATCCCGCGGCGACAAGCCGGCGAAAACGCCAGCCAGCTCCTTCCTGCTTTCCGGGAACGTTATCTCGAGTTCCCTCCCGGAGGAAGACAAGACCTGAATGACAACTGTAACAGTCCAGGGCGGCAGGACCTGCGCGACCCGCTCCGCCCATTCGATAACGCTCACAGAAGTCCCACCCAGCAGGTCATCCCCGCCGATATCTGCGAAATCGCCAGGTCCGTTCAGGCGATAGGCATCGAAGTGGTTAATAGTAACGCGCCCCTGGTACTGGTTCAACACTTTATAGGTCGGGCTTGTCACCAAATTACTCAGCTCAAACCCCAGACCTGCGGCGACTCCCTTTGTGAAAACCGTCTTTCCGGAACCCAGCTCGCCTGTCAGTGCAACCACGTCACCCGGTCCCAGGACACTCCCAAGCGCAACTCCGGCAGCTATCGTCTCCCCGGCACTGTTGCTGGCCAGCACGTGTCTGACGGTCTGAGTCATGCATCAACCGCCCTTGCGTTCCTTGCGGAAATGGGCGTAGCCTTCGGGCTTGTATTTCCTTATCCTGCCGTCGGAATCCTGGATTACGTAACCGCCCCCCGGGTTGCCCGCCTCGACCGAGACTCGTGGTCGGAGCTCCTGGTGTGCTGGGAGCCGCGGTGGCCCCCCCCGCGGGGCACGCACCCCCCACGGGTGGTAAAACACCCCGGGCGCCCCCACTGGGGGGCCGGGCGGGTTTAGGGCGGGGGCGGACAAAAACCCCCCGGGGTGCACCCCCCGGACATGTAGACAAAGAGTTTT
>DAOVDS010000443.1 GCA_030669415.1 bacterium | reverse complement strand
GATATGTTGATAGATGCCCACCGGCTTGCCCGCCTTGTCATCAATAAAGTCGATCTTCGGCATCCGAACGACCTCCGGCTTGCCATCCCTGGTTTTAAACTCACTGACAATACTGGATCCCACGACTTGCCATGATGGAATACCATAGGTTTTCAAGGTCATGGGACGCATAAACTGGATGCCACCGCCAGAGACAATGAAGGTCTTGAATTCGTTCGCACGCAAGTAAGCGAGCAATTCAAGTTGAGGCTGATAGAGGCATTCTTTATATAGACAATCGAGATGAGGATGCCTGGCCGTCACCAACCATTTGGCAACCTCTTGTTCAAACTCATCGCCGCTCATACCTGCATGTGATGCCATGATGAGTTCCATAAGGCCCTTCATTCCCGAAGCGCCGACGGTTTTCATGTCGCCTTCCAACAGCGCCTTGAAAGGTTGCTTGGTTTTCCACTCCGGGTGCTGCGGCGCGAGCTTCTTCACGCGATCGAGTGCGAAAAGAACCTGTGTATACATGGGATATTCCACCCAAAGCGTCCCATCATTGTCGAACACCGCAATGCGCTCTGCCGCCGGTACGTAGTCCTTGGTATTCTCGTCCGTCACGGCAGCAACGAACTCCACGATCGCCTTCTTAGCGGGGCCGTCGTTCCAAGACGATAGAGGATTGTCTGCGGCCACGACTGTTTGTGCAAACAGAAGACCAACAACGCCAAGAGCGACACGTAGCATGACTGTCACAGCATCAACCCCTTTGGATTGGATTGTGAAAGTGCAACGGCAGGAGCGAACGCCTTCCTGCCGTTGCAGCGCTAACTCCGAGGCAACGAGCAACTTGCCCCTTAGCCTCCAGGTGGTGAGAGCTTCTCCATCACCTGATCTAGGCTGAAACTCGCCGCTTTCTGTCGAGGTGGAAATTCTTGGAACGTCTCCAGGAATTTCCCAACATAGGCTTGGGCAGGCACCAAAAGGTAAGCGCGATCGAGCAGCCAGTCGAAGTAGGTGTTGGACGTGATCTCCGCGCGCTCATAGGGGTCGCGGCGCAGATTGAAGATCAGGGGCAACCGTAGCGGGACGAAGGGTTCGATCCACACCCGGAAGGTGCCCGGTGATTTCTGCTCCATAAACACGATCTTCCAGTCCTTGTAACGCAACGCCGTCAGGTCGCCATCGTCCGAGAAGTAGAAGATGTCCTTGCGCGGTCCCTTCTCTTCTTGGCCGGTAAGGAAGGGGAGTGTGTTGTAGCCGTCGAGATGCACTTTGTAGGAGCGCCCGATTGCCTTGACGCCGCCCGCCTTCAGCTTCTCCTTGATGTTCGGGTCGCCGGCAGCTGCCACAAACGTCGGCAGCCAATCCATGTGGTGCACGATTTCGTTAGAGACCGAGCCTGCCTTGATTTTCCCCGGCCAGCGCACCATCGCAGGAACCCGCCAGCCGCCTTCCCAGTTCGTGTTTTTCTCCCCGCGGAAGGGCGTCGCGGCTGCATCGGGCCAGGTATTGTAGTGGGGACCGTTGTCGGTCGAATAAAAGACGATCGTGTCGTCGGCAATTCCCAGTTCGTCAAGCACCTTGAGGAACTTTCCGATGTGCATGTCGTGTTCGACCATGCCGTCGGCATACTCGTCCTGGCCTGAGATGCCGCGCAGTTCCGCTTTCACGTGCGTGCGGAAATGCATGCGC
>DAOVDS010000302.1 GCA_030669415.1 bacterium | reverse complement strand
AGAAGGGGAGACGGCATGCCTGGCTGGCTGACCATCTGGCGCGGCTGGCAGCGCATGATAATGATATACCAGGGCTATCTCCTCGCAACTGAGAAAGGCTTGTAGAGATGTGGGTAATGACAAGCCTTTCAAGGCGGGGCTTCAGAATCCACCTACAAAAATGTCGCGGTTGCCCGCCCGCGGCGGCGCTGAATTGTTTGAATTTGTTTGCCTAAATTGCGTCTCTGAATTAGAATAAGAGTCCTGTTCCGGCAAAGCAACACTCTTGGAGGGGAAAGAGATGCGGTTCATTCTCCCGCTAACTGTTAGTGTTATCGTCTGCCTGGTCTGTGTGCTTTCAACTGCTCAGGAGGCGCAGGAGGAAGAGGAACTCTACATGCCCAGGGGCGTGCAGCACGCGCAGCAGACATTCCAGCGCGACTGCCCAATGTGCGGCTGGAACCCGTTCAAGAAGCGCTCCAGCAACAAGCCGGCCAAGGGGTTTGAAGGCGCCTTCAAGCCCGGTGACACCTGCCCGTGCTGCGCCGGCAGGGGCAAGATGACCGACACAATCGACTGGGCCGGCGGCTTCGTCGTAGCCTACGGGGTCGGTATTCCGAAAGAGAGAAGTGACGCCAAGGAGGCGGACAGGCGCAAGGCGCAGGATTTCCTGATGGCCAAGAGGGCTGCACAGTTGAGAGCCACGCGCAGGGCGGTGGAGCTGCTTGCGGATGTGCGTCTCAACAGGGCCGGCAAGGCTGACTCGCCAACCTATAAGAAGTCGATTGAGGCGTTTGTCAAGGGCGCCGAGCACGCCGAGTTCAAGTCCGGCCGCGATGCCGACATGCCGTACTACATCGACAAGGTGAAGGTTCCGCTCTGGGGCGTCAAGGGGCTCTCAGCCTCACTGTGGGCGGCCTACTCCAAGGCCTACGGGGCCCGCGGACACGCGGCGGCACCGCGCCCGGAGCTGGAAGAGGAATACATAATCGTAATAGATGCCAGAGGCGCCGAGTGCCCGCCGCACCTCTTCCCGCGCGTCGTAACTGAAGGAGGGACGGTCGTCTACGACATAACGCTTGTAAACAAGGAGACGGCCCAGAGAAACGGCATGGCGCGCTTCGGCTACCTCAAGGAGGACATTCCATTTGAGAAGCTCGAGGAGACTTTGAAGGAGGCTTTCCTGGGTGCCACTGGCTCCTATGCCTTCTGGGATGACGGCGAAACCTACGCCGCGTTTCTCGACGGCGATGACGACAAGCCTGCAGAAAAACCGGAAGACAAGCCCAAGAAGAAGCGCCGAAAACGAAAGAAAATCAGGGTTGTGAAGGGCAAGAAGGCCCAGGACAAGAAAGATGCAAGCGTGGTCGTCTCCGAGGCCGACGCCAAGAAGATGAAGGATGCCGACAAGGAGACGGACTCCCTCAAGGGCGGCAAAGTCATAATCCTCACCGACTCGCGCGTAGCGGGCAAGGAGGGCCGCATTATCATCTTCGGCCCGACCAGGCTCGCCTGCCGCAAATAACCGCTTGATGTACAGTGCTGAAATGAGCCGGAGCCGCCGGGGCAACTTTTTTAGCTCGCTAACACCCCACCTGTTTCGTGACATCAAATAGTTGGGAAAGGTATCTCTATCACCAGCACGGATAAGGGGACACAAAATGGTAAACCTGCGGCGCGCGTTTCTCGTCCCGGCGGCACTTGTCTTTGCCCTGCTGCTTGCCCCCGAGGGCTCCGATGCGAAGTTCTATGACAACCCGGTTGATTGCTACGCCCTGCTCGTGGTGGCGGCAAACGACACCAACACCACAATCCACCGCAACCTCGACCCCATTGATGTCAACGGCGCGGAAGTGGCGCTCGCGCGCGTCTACGCCGTCCTCAAAGACTCGGGCTTCGAGGACTCAAAGATGATTGTCCTCTACTGCTCGGGCGGACTCCAGCCCAACTGGTCGGAGAAGAAAAAGGCCAAGTACTTCAAAATGCTCAAGAACAAGCACTTCAAGCGCCAGAACATGGATGCCACCAAGGAGAATATCCAGTCGGCCGTCGCCTCGCTAAAGGAAAAGCTGGACGACAACGACCAGTTCGTCTTCTGGATTATCACCCACGGCGCGGCGAACGGCTCGCTCATGATGGCCCGGCGCGGCATGTGGAGCACGGGCGAAATCCAGTCCACCTTCACCGGCCTCAAGTCGCAGACCAACTACATCCTTATCGACTCCTGCTTCAGCGGGCAGATTATCGATAAGGTGACCATCGACAACGCCGTCATGGTCTCCGCGACGCAGAGCAACACGCCCGGCTGGGTTGACAGGAACTTCTCCAACTGCGCCTACTTCCTTGAAAGCAAGGTTGAGAAGAAGAACGACAAGAACAAGGATGGCATCGTAGATTATAAGGAAGCCTTCAACGTAACCCATTCCTACGCGAAAGGGTACGAGCCCAAGCTCAAGCAGTACCTGAAAACCAAGTACAGGCCGCCCAAGCCCACGCCCCCGGGGATAATAGACCGCTCAAGCATCATCCCCAAGATGAAGTGCGGCGACAGCTTCGTCAGCTCCAAACTCGGCCCGCCCAAGAGCGGCGAGAAAGCCATCACCAAGAAAAGGAGGCGCCCCTCGCGCTCCAAGAAAGACCCCGGTGAGGCGCTTATGAAAAAGGCGGCCCTCTACGAAAGCGGGCACGACTGGGTTACCGCAATCGACATCTACAAGAAGGTCTCCGCCATGGGCAAGCGCTCCAGGCGCTCCAAGGAGGCCACCAGGAAGCTTGAAAAGCTGCTTTCCAACAAGAAAATCAAGGCGGAGTACGACGAGGCGAACAAGGAAAAGCAGCTTGACGAAGACCTGGCGATGTCCGAGTCATTCATCCTTGCGGGACGCTACGACGAGGCTATCGAGTACGCCGAAAAAGTCATCAACGCCGCGCCCGGGAGCAACCAGGCCAAGAAAGCCAAAATCCTGCTCAAAGGTGCAAAGGAAGCCAAAAGCCTCGAAAAGTAGGCCTGGTTCAATTGCCCAGGGATACGGGTGACACGGCTGCAACGCACCCCGTCATTGCGAGCGGTGGCCCCGCAGGGGCTTTTTCAAGAGTGGCTACGCCACCACCGCGTGGCAATCTCATCTGAATGAGATTGCGGCTCACTCTGAGTGCTTGTAGAGGTCCATCGAAAGGTAGCGCTCGCCGCGGTCGGGCAGGACGGTGATAACCTTCTCAAACATCTTGGCCACCTTCATGGCTGCCAGCATGTTCGCCCCGGAGCTCAGCCCGACCAGCAGGCCGTGCTCGCGTGCGAGCTTCCTGGCCATGTGGGCTGCCTCCTCGCTACCCACCACTATCACCCTGTGAACCTGGGCCATGTCCACGAGCTGCGGGATGAAACCGTCGCCTATGCCGTGAATATCGTGCTCCGCGATGCGCACATCGCTGCCGCCGAACATCACTGCTGCCTCTTCCGGCTCCACGGCAATCACCTTGAGGTCGGGGTTTGCCTCCTTCATGACGGTTGAGATGCCCACAAGCGTGCCCCCGGTGCCCACGCCGGCGACAATCGCATCGACCGGCCCCACCTGCTTGAGTATCTCGCGGCCCGTCTTCTCCTGCGCCTTTATGTTGTTGGGGTTGCTGAACTGATGTGCAATGAAGGTCCTGGGCTGTTTCGCAATCTCCTCGGCCCGCTCTATCGCTTCCTTGAGGCTTCCAGACTTCGTAGTGAGTTCGAGCTGCGCCCCGAGCGCGCGCACAATGTCCTTTCTCTCCTCGCTCATGTTCTCCGGCATGACGACAATCATCTTGTAGCCCTTCACGGATGCAATCATGGAGAGCGCTATGCCCGTGTTGCCGCTGCTTGCCTCGACGATTGTGTAGCCTTCCTTGAGCTCGCCATCGCGCTCTGCCGCTTCGACAATCTCCAGCGCGACGCGGTCCTTGATGCTGCCCGTGGGGTTCACGCCCTCGTACTTGGCGTAGACGTTCCCAATCTGGACTATCGGCGTGTTGCCTATGGCGCGCAGGAGGCTGAACTTCTCTTCCTGCGCGGCCGTGACTGGTGTTTCCTTGCCTTCCATCGTCAGCCTCGCCTGCCAGTTGTGCGAAGCAGGAATTTTCTACAGTATCACCCACAAGTCAAGGAATAACTTCCAGCCCCCGCCCCGGAGTGTCCGCGACAGTCTTGAAGCCCCGCCTTTCAAGGCGGGGGTCAGTTGCCAAAGCCCCCCGGCTGAAGCCCGGGCCTCCCGGGATTAGCCTTACTGGTCAGAATCCTCCACGCGCCTTGTTGGCGATGGACAGCCCGCCGTGCTATAATGTAACGGAGAACATGACATGAAACACTACTTGGTTTTCATAATTGTCGCTGTGGCGGTTGTGGTTCTGGTGTTCTATGAGTGTTCGCGGACCAGCAGCTCAACCCTCACGATAGAAGTGCGGCGAACTGCCAGCAACGAAACCATATTTCTGGTTGACGGGTGCCGCGCGCTCACCAGAGACCTTGTCAGTGTAATCAGCTCCCGCCTTGAAGGAGTACCGACGTATGTAGATGACCTTGGAACGCATCCTGATATTGAAATCAGAATAGTGGGCGGTCCAGATATTGAATATGGAGCGTTTTACTCGGTTATGGAAGCCTGCGGCGAATGCGGTGTTCACCTGGTGACACTCGTATGCGCTGACGGGAGCGCTCCCATTCTCATATTCGACCCCGGGGACCTCCACCGCGGTCCGGCAAGTATGCCCCCAGTTATACTCGGCCACCCGCCAAGAATAAAATTGCTCTGGTACAAACGGAATTCCCGTGAGGAAACGGATTCGCCTGATGGTCGGTTTGTGGTGAAAATAGGCATCAATGTGTTTGAAACACAACGCGAAGGTTCTCAGCCAGAGCCAGACTACAATGCCCTTAGAAAACGCTTGCACGCTGCGGCACAGAGTTTCAATCCAATCATCTCCTATCCCTCTCTGTACGTTGAAATATGGCCTCACTGGAATACTCCATTCAGCGTTGTGGTCGAGTGCGCCTGTGTTGCAGACGAATGCGGAACTGTTGATTCGTACGTGACTCTGCCCTGGCGATGGCAGGATTTCGATTCGGACAGAACTTTCGA
>DAOVDS010000398.1 GCA_030669415.1 bacterium | reverse complement strand
TCAGTGTTGCGGACCATGACGGGCGTAAATTTGAGTCCTGTCTGCGAGAAGGCCCCATGCTTTAGTGAAAGTTCGCCCAATGCTGCATGCAGGAGTCCACGCGGCTGAGTTTGCAGCCCTATCGAAATGGCCCCGTCGTTGTGCTCGAAGAACTCGCAAATGCCGCTTTCCAGAGGTCCTTCATAGACTTTTGCTTCCCATTCCTCGCCGGGGCAGTCCAGTGGCGGCCCGCCGTGGACAATGTGCGAGACTACCTTTATTTTTCCCGGATAATAGAAGAAGAGGTAAGTGCTCCGTGAAGGAATGTAGTCGAAGTTCCGCTCGCACCTCACCTCGAGAGTTGCCAGGCACACATCACCAGAAACATCTTCACCTCTGTCAAGATTGTCCAGAGAATGCAGAGGCACAACGCGTCCATCTTCGCAGTAGTTGGGGGCAAGAAAGGTTAGAAGTTCACCGTGGTTGTTGAGCCTGGTCCTGAAGGACTCGATAACCTCCGGGTCCTGGGTGCCGGAGAGACGTGCTATCCTGTTGAACTCTTTGCCGATTAGCTTGAAGCCGTTTGTCAACACCTCTTCCGGCCGAGAGATTTTCTTGTTGAATGCGAGACGGGTGTCACCTGAGAATGGAACCGCTGCCTCGAACGAATACTCGAATTCCTTGAAACCATCCACAGGTGCGATTAGGCAGCGCTCATTGCTCAGCGGAATGGTTTGAATGATGCCGCCAGCCCCGTCGTCCAGGAACTGGACTCTACTGCGCAACTTTCTTTGGGCACTCAATTTCACTGCGCCACCTCTCGGAGCCCTTACATCCACTCCTGGCTGCGAAGCTTCTCGTCTGTTAGTCTCTCATGCCCAATCGTCCTGGCGATGTCGCGGAACATGAGTTCTCCATTTGAGCTTTTGATTCTCTCGTAAATCTCCTCAACGTTCTGCGCGACGGTCCGCGTGATTCTGTCCTCGATGTACTCCCGACCGGTGCCGTCTGTGGCGAGGACTTTCTTGCGGTATTCGGGGTCGGTATCCATGCAGTACTCAATCGCCCCTGCAATGACGCCGCCTGCGTTTACAATCCAGTCGGTCATGCAGGTGATGCCCTTAGATTTCTTGAGATGAGTCTCTTCCTTCGCTGTACAGGGGTTGTTAGCACCTTGAAGCATGATGCGGGTACTGATTCTATCGCAGTTGGTGCTGTTGATGACTCCCGGGCGGGCAGCCGGCACAAGGATGTCACAAGAAATCTCAAGGAGCTTGTCTAACTCGTCCGGGCCGAACTTCCGTGTTATCTTGCCTTCGTAGTTCGCAAGCGCGTTCGGCTTTCGGCGGATTGCGTTGAGTTGGTCTACGTCAAGACCGTTCTCATTGTAGAGAGCTACGTGTATGTCGCTTGCGCCTACAATCAACGCTCCAGCGTCTCGCAACTTCGTGGCTATAGGAGACCCGACGTTGCCGTAGCCCTGGATAACCACCCGGGAGCCTTCTATTCTGAAGTCTTTTTCAAACTTCTCGGCGGTCTTTATGGCGGCGGACAGCCCGTGTGCCGTGAGACCCCATTCATCAAGTGGTATGCCGCCCTTGTCCTTGGGCCTGCCTATGCCGCCCCGGCCGTGGTTTGTTTTGCCTCCGCTGAATTGCGTAAAGTTGTCGTAGAGCACCTGCATGTCGGTTTCGTTGGTGCCCATGTCGGGCCCGGGAACGTACTCAGGGATAGACCAGAGCGCCTTGGCAAACCGCTCCATGAGCCTGGTCTTCTCCTCGGGATGTGCGAACATGTACTCCGGGTCGATAATGAAGCCGCTCTTCCCGCCGCCGACTGGAAGCATCGCGGCCGCATTCTTGAAAGACATCGCCCTGGCGAGGCCATAAATTTCTTCGAGGGTAAGGTCCTTTGCCAGACGAGTGCCTCCGATAGCAACGGGGCCCCTGTTCAGGTTGTGGACAAAGATATAACCCCAGGTCTTATTCCTCAGGCCGTCATGGAGGCGGACCACCTTTGCCGGGCCGAACTCATCGTGCGGGATATCGGTTCTGGCCTTGATATCCTTTTCCAGCAGCACTTCGGTTTCAAACCAATCAGGTAACTCGTAAGGTTCCACTTTTATCTCCTCAGCACCTGACAACCTATTGACTCGCGTCCTTTTTCACCTCAGCGTCCTCCCTATTCCCGGCCTTCTCACGCGCCGCCAGGGCATCCTTGATAGCCAGCTTCAGGAGTTCGATACTGAATGGTTTGGTGGTGTAGTAGAATATGCCTTTTTCGCGGATGACCTTCTCAAACTCTTCGGACCGGTTGGCGGCAATGACTATAATCGGAATCTTCGGCAGGGAGCGCTTGACCGTGTCGATAATGGTGCCTGTTTCGATGTCAGGCAGTTCAGCTTCTACAATCAGTACGTCGGTGTCTATTCTGTAGAACTTCTGCAGCAACTCCACCCCGCTTGAGACTGTCTCAACCTTGACCCCTTCAAGAGTGAGCTCTTTCAGCAGCAAGTCCCTTATGTTCGCATCCGGGTCAGCAACCAAAACAGTCTTTCGATTCAGTTCCACCTGCTTCCACTCCAACTGGGGATCCAAGCACCTCCGCATTGTACAAATGCAGGAACTGTGCCGTTGAAGTTGCAGGCTTGCCTTTCCTGGGATGGAGGGCGACGCAACCCTGTCTCACATAAACGGTTGCGGTGTTGGGAAATCGTGGAGCAGAACTGTTGGAATGGTTCTTGAAGCGCGATTTGGTGCTGCATTATGCAACGGGTGTTGCTTATTGCAACGGAGGGTTTATATGATGTTGCGGTGAGTCAAGTAGCAGGAGAAGTTGGCTATTCGGCTTCCAGATTCAGCCGGCGAATCATCCGCCAGAGTGACG
>DAOVDS010000318.1 GCA_030669415.1 bacterium | reverse complement strand
GTTTATCACTGGACGGATTCGAAGATCAAGGTTCACGGTTTGTATTGTACGATTGCTCTTTTGTTGCGGGCATTGGCATTGCGGCGTGTGAGAGTATCGGGGCTTGGCATATCGATGAAGAGGTTTCTTTCGGAGTTGAACGGTATCCGTGAGGTCGTCAACATCTACGGTCGCAGGGGTCGCCAGAAGACGGAGCGAAGACAGACAGTATTGACGAAACTTTCAGAACTTCAGGAGTACCTGACAGCGATCCTCAATATTGACAAGAACGAAGAAATTGGAGTTTTAGGGTAAGGCCGGCTCTTACGTAACATCCTATACCATAAAGAGATAGGGTAACGCCAAATCATAAGTAGGAAAGTCGGGCTAGATGACAAGAAACAGTCTTCGCTCCATTTGGCGATAATGGACAGGGAAGAAGAAACGGCGATCCTGCTGATACAGCGGGGAGCGAACGTCGGCAGGAAGGACATGGACGTAATGACGCCCCTGCACTGCGCGGCCCGCATGGGTTTGGTGGCAGCGGCTAAACTGCTGATTGTTAAGGGCGCCAAGGTTGCTGATAAGGACAATACTGGCAACACACCGCTGCACATGGCCGCACAGGAACACTTCGTTACAATAGTCGAGCTTCTGATTCTAAAGGGCGCAAAGGTCACGGAGAAGGACAACAATGGCAGTACACCGCTGCACCGGGCAGTACGCGGAAGTCTGCTGCACCTTGAAAGCCCCGACGTTGAGAACTATCCGGGGAGTGCAGAAATCGCGCAGATGCTGATGGCTGAGGGTGCAGACGTGAATGCTAAAGACAAGAGAGGTTTCACTGCGCTCTATTACGCTGTTTGGGGATACAACAAGGAAGCAGTCGAGCTTCTTATTGCGCAGGGTGCTGATGTGAACGCGAGGAGCAAAGAAGGCCAGACCGCTCTGGACATTGCCGTGGAGGTAGAAAGCAAGTCCCTGGCGGAACTTCTTCGCTCATACGGCGGTGTGTCGGGGAAAGAGATTGATGAAGAATGACTTTTCGCTATGGAACTGGGCGATTCCGAGATGACGAAACTTTTACAATCCGCTGCCGGCGCGTCGAAAAAAGGCAAAGAAGAGAAGTAACGCGCATCTCAAGCTGTTTTGAGCCTTCCCGAAGCCGGCGCCGTTTTATTGAAGGGGGCGCCTGCGCAAATAGTGCTTGCACGATAAAAGCCGGGTACTATAATGACTGAAACCTGTTGGGAGAGCGAATCCGGCAGTTCTTGCCGGCGCAGGCGGGGACATTTATGGATGATAAAAGCTCCTCACTGGAGTGGTCAAGCCACCTTATGTCGCAGTATCCCGCCAAGGGCGTAATCCTCGCCATCGTCACGGTGCTGTTCTGCGTGCTTATGTGGATTCTGTTTGAGCACTGGCTCTACCCTGTCCTGACAGCCGTAATTCTGTTCCTTTCGACCATGAAGTTCTACTTCCCCATGCGCTACAGGCTTGACGCGGATGGCGTGCGCAGGTGGCACGTCGGGTTCGAGAAGTTCCGCCCGTGGTCGGATTTCCGCAACATCTACGTGCACCGGGACGGGCTGTTCCTCGCGCCGTTCGAGAAGCCGAGCAGGCTGGATTCGTTCCGGGGGCTTTACCTGACCTACCGGGACAACAGGGACGAGGTTGTCGCTTTCGCCAGGAAGAGGTTGAACCTTGCTTGAGAAGCTCAGAGCCGGCATGAAGCATGCGTTCGCGGTGGAGCCGCCGGGCTACCAGTTCAGCGAGGAAGAGACGCGCATTGTGGACAAGCTGTCGGATTTCCTGGTGAAGCGCAGGCTGACGACGCCGGCGATTTTTTTCATCAAGTCTTCGGCGCCGCTCAATATGGTAGTCAACCAGTTCCTGGTGTTCCTCAACCCCTTTGCGACCTACGTGCTCAACAAGGACGAGTACGAGACGTTCACCGGGATACTCGAGCACAGAAACTCGATGGATTTCATGGTTACCAGGCTTGAAGAGGCCCAGCGCAGACTCGATGCAGGACGCAGCGATGCCGGGACGAACAACGTGGAGAAGGAAGTTGAAGAAGGAAATTAGCGTAATACTCGCGACAGACTGCGGCTCGACCACCACCAAGGCGATACTGATTGAGAAGAAGGGCGATGTGTACCGCCAGACGTTCCGCGGCGAGGCTCCAACCACGGTCGAGGCGCCTTTCGAGGATGTTACCAAGGGCGTGCTCAACTCGATAGGAGAGCTCGAAGACCTCTCCGGGCGCAAGCTGCTTGAAGGCGGCAGAATCATAATCCCCACCGGCGACGGCGAGGGGGTTGACATTTACATCTCGACAAGCTCGGCCGGCGGCGGGCTGCAAATGATGGTCGCAGGGGCGGTAAAGACCATGACCGCCGAGAGCGCGGAGCGGGCCGCACTGGGCGCGGGCGCGATAGTGATGGATGTCTTGGCGTCAAACGACAAGCGCCCGCCCCACGAGAAAATCGACAGAATCAGGCAGCTCCGGCCCGACATGATACTGCTCTCAGGCGGGACCGACGGCGGGACAGTGACCCACGTGGTGGAGTTGGCCGAGTACATAATGGCCGCCAACCCCAAGCCCCGCCTGGGCATGACCTTCATGCTGCCCGTTATCTTCGCAGGCAACAAGGATGCCCGCGACGATGTGAGCGATGTCCTGGGCAAGGTCGCCGAGCTGCACATCACGGATAACATACGGCCCTCGCTCGAACGGGAGAACCTGTTCCCCGCGAGGCAGAAGATTCAGGAGATGTTCCTCGAACACGTCATGGCGCAGGCGCCGGGCTACAAGAAGCTTATGGCCTGGACCGGCGCACCCATTATGCCCACGCCCAGCGCGGTCGGCGAGATAATGCGGACAATCGCAAAACGCAACGAGATAAACGTAATCGGTGTTGACATCGGCGGCGCAACCACGGACATCTTCAGCGTCTTCAGCGAAGTCTTCAACCGCACCGTCAGCGCGAACCTCGGCATGAGCTACTCAGTCTCAAACGTGCTGGCGGAGACGGGGCTCGAAAACGTGCTGCGGTGGCTCTCGTTTACGGTCGATGAAGAGGACCTGCGAAACCGCATCAAGAACAAGATGATAAGGCCCACCACGATACCACATACTCTCAGGGACCTGCAAATCGAGCAGGCGCTGGCACGCGAGGCGCTGCGGCTCGCCTTCAAGCAGCACAAGCAGCTTGCCGTGGGCCTCAAAGGCGTGCAGCAGCAGCGCGACGTGGGTGCCGCCTTCGACCAGACCCGCACGGGCGAGTCTCTCATCAAGATGGAGCACCTCGACCTGCTCGTGGGCTCCGGGGGAGTGCTCTCGCACGCGCCGCGGCGGGTGCAATCCATGTACATGATGATTGACGCATTCGGGCCGGTCGGGATAACCAGGCTGGCGGTTGACTCGATATTCATGATGCCGCACCTGGGCGTGCTGGCGACCATGCACCAAGAGGCGGCGACCGACGTGTTCGAGAGAGACTGCATGATTTACCTCGGCACCTGCGTGAGCTTCGCAAACAAGGGCAGGGCGAGTGGAAAAAAAGGGGACGCCGTCGAGTACACGCTGAAAATGCCTGACGGCCAGGTTATTACAAACGCCCTGCCCTACGGCGAGCTGGCGCTGCACCCGCTGGGCGGGGGCGAGGAAGCGCAACTGGAGATATCACCGGCGAGGGGGCTGGACCTGGGCGAGGGCAAGGGCAGGACAGTTCGTGTGAAAGTGGGCGGCGGAGTGGCCGGCGTGGTCATTGACACACGCGGCAGGCCGCTCGAGCTGCCGAGCGAGGCAGGCGAAAGGCAGGCTGCAATCGAGAGGTGGAACAAGGCACTGGGGGTCTACCCGATAACGAGTAATGAGTAACGAGCGAAGCCGCGGGCTTCAGCCCGCGGATGAAAACAACTTGATTTTACCACAGAGACACAGAGGACGCGGAGAAGAAAAATATTGGAAGCACCATGCCGGAGTGGAGCAAAGCATGGTGAAAGTAAAGGAATCCGAGCAATATCCATGAACGCCGTCTGATTGGCTGGAGGATTTGCAGTGCCGCTGTTCGAATTGAAAAAGGTCATCGTCAAGAGGATAAAATCGCTTGGCGTTATCAAACCTGAAAGCAGGCTTCACGAGTTGATAGAGAGAAACCTGAGTGTCTTCTTCCCGAACCTGATTCTGATAAGACACAAGCCTGTCCACGAAACGCGAGAATTCGATACTCTCGCTTTTGACAATGAAACTTCTGCCCCGGTAATACTCGAGTACAAAGTATCGCGGAGTAAATCTGTCGGCGACCAGGTTGACAGCTACTGGACGATAATGATGCGAAACAAAGAGTTAATAGGGTACAAGATTCGAGATGTACTTCCCAAGTTGAAAAAAATCGACTTCACGCAAGCCAAGATATTGATTATAGCAAGCGACTACAGTGAAGTTCAGATAAATGCACTGGCAATCAGGCAACACTATGTAGAAATGTGGCGCTACACTCACTATGATGGCTTCCTGCTACTTGAAAGCGTCAAACCGCCGAAGGGTTCGTTCAGTATTCCAGGCGGCAAGAAGAAGAAAGTGACAGCAGAGGTGTCCGGGTACGAGAATGTAGACCATCTCAGCCAGACCAAGAAGACAAGACAACTGTATGAAGAACTCCA
>DAOVDS010000329.1 GCA_030669415.1 bacterium | reverse complement strand
TCACAATAAATAGATAGTATTTGCCAGGATTTCCCAAATGGACTGTGTTTACGACCATCGTAGAGCCTTTTGACAACATTTTATCACAACAAATATCATCCGCAAGTGAAATTCTCCTTGCAAAGCACAAGTTGACTGCCACATTTGTCAGACTGTCTAAATCCCGTCATAACTGAATGCCTGAATGAAAGCCTGCGCGGGATGAAGAGGTCGCTATTTACACAAGGAATATCAGGCATCCGGACGCGAAGAGATGTTGCAATCTTGCGCAGGATACTGTATAAGGCTTCTTCAAATAATGCGTTGCATACACTGGGATGAAGGAACATGCTCAAGCAATTCATTTCAAAATCCCCCGAAGCCCGGTTCTACACGCCGGGCAAAAACGGCTCTGTAACCTGCGGGCTCTGTGCGAAGAGATGTACAATCCCGCCGGGCCAGACCGGTTTCTGCGGCGTCAGATACAACAACGACGGCAAGCTGCGCAGCCTCGTCTACGGCAGAGTCGCCGCAATCCACCTTGCGCCTTCCGAGCTCAAGCCTTTCTTCCATTTCTATCCCGGCGCATTCTGGCTGTCCCTGGGCACGATAGGCTGCAACCTCAAGTGCCCCGGCTGTCAGAACTGGCACCTCGCACACTCCCAGGCCGACCCGGCGCTTCTGAGCACGCAGGAGATGACGCCCGAGCATGTCACGGAACTGGCCCAGCGCTCCCTGTGCGAAGGGCTTTCTTTCACCTACAACGAGCCTACTGTCTGGCTCGAATTCACGCTCGATGCGGCCAAAGCGGCGCGCGAAAAAGACCTGCTCTCCACCTACGTCTCCAACGGCATGATGACTACGGAAGCACTCGAGGCGCTCCTGGGCTGCATCGCAGCCTTTCGTCTCGACATAAAGGGCTTTTCCGAAAAGACCTACAACGCCCTCGCCAGCCCCGGCGACTGGGAGCAGGTGAAGGCAAACGCCAAACTCCTCGCCGGGAGTCCGGCACATCTCGAAATCGTCACCAACGTGATTCCCGGCAAGAATGATGACCCCGGCGAGCTCGCAGAACTCGCAGCCTGGATTAAGAGCGAGCTCGGCGCACACACGCCCTGGCATATCACCAGGTTTCACCCGAGTCACGAGCTCTCGCACATATCGCCAACTCCACTCGACACTCTTGAGAATGCCCACGATGCCGCACAGCAGGCGGGTCTTGAATTCGTCTACATCGGAAACGTGCCCGGCCATACAGCGGAATCGACTTACTGCCCGCAGTGCGCCAGCGTGGTGATTGGGCGCCATGGAATTGCGATTACTGAGGTCAACCTCGATGGCAGCAGGTGCGCGAGTTGCGGGCGCGAAATAGGCATCGTCGGTGCGCCCGAAAGTACGCAATGAGTACTGCGCAGGCTCACACAAACTGAAGGATTTGTTGATGAAGAAGTGTCCTTTCTGCAACTCGGAAATAGCGGACTACGCCACAGTCTGCCGGTTCTGCGGTGAGAAGCTCGGCTCGCCCCCTGCACCCGGCGCTTACGGTGAACCTGCCGCCTACGGCGCGCCTCCCCCGCAGTCCGGCTCGCAGGTGATTACGCTGATTATGGGAATCCTCGGCCTGTGCTGCTTTCCGTTCGGTGTTGTGGCCATTATCCTGTGGGCTTCCCACCGCAGCAAGGTGAAGAAGGGCATGGCAAGACCGGACGGGTCCGCAACGGTGGGCCTGGTGCTTGCCATAATAGGCCTGGTTATCAGCGTACTGATGATTGTCGGCTTTTTTGTCGCGCTCTCCATGCGTGAGGTAAAGGAGAGCGGCACCGCGACCCAGCTTGCCACAATTGCCCTGGCCCAGGAAAGGTACCGCTCCGCCAACGAAAGCTACGCCTCTCAGCTCTCGCAGCTCGAACCGTACAGCGTCATGCCTTCCGGTTACATCGAGTGGTTCTTCGGTTACAGGCTCAAACTGAATCTGACTGCCGACGGCAGCGAATGGTCGTGCGTGGCTACTCCCGTAAGGCCCGGTACAGGTGAGAACAGGCTCCATTACTTCTACGTCGACAAGGAAGGTGTCATCAGGTACTCGCAAGACCCGGATGTGGGCCCCGACTCGCCCGAGTACTCGCTTGGGCAATACCAGGGCTTTCAGCAGCAGCCAGGAAGAAATTGGTGATGACACCACCCTGCAACCGGTGTGGCTCCGACCCTGACGAGCACGCAAACTCCCCCGACTGCTCTTCGGGAAAGCACCCCCGCACCGTCCCGCCGCGCGCCGGGCCGGTACTTATCCTCGCGCTTGCCGTGGTCGGCCTGGTTTTCTTCCCTCTTGCCGTCTTTGCCGTGGTGCTCGCAACTCGCCATCGCAAACGCCTCGAAGCCGCCGACCTGCCCGAAAGCAGAATCGCCCGCCTCGGCCTCGTGCTCGCCGTGGCCGGTATCCTCGCCGGGCTTATCCAGCTTCTGGCGCTCGTGTACCTCCTGCCGACACTTCTGAGCCCCAGCATTGAGGACAACGAGAAAGCGGCAATCTCCGCCCTGCGCGAGCTCTGCCGGGTCCAGTCCAACCACAGACAGCTTACCGGTAAATACGCGCCAGGCCTGAAGCTGCTTCGCGAACGCGGGTTCCTTGACTCGAATTTCAAAGAGCTGCAAGCCTACCGGCTCGAACTGACTGTTTCCGAAAACCTCGACAATTACCAGGCACGCGCAATCCCTCGCAAACCGGGACTCCGGCACTTCTTCATTGACCAGACAGGTGTTCTGCGCCGCTCCGACAGCGCGGATATCGGCCCGCATTCCCCGGCCGTTGATGTTTCCCTGCAACCTACGCATTCAGAATCCCCTTGACCCTCGCGGCCATCTCGTCGCGAAGCTCGGCAGTGTCGGCCTCGAGGTTCAGCCTCAGCATGGGTTCGGTGTTCGATTTGCGGACATTGAACCACCACTTCTCGTACGCGACAGTCACGCCATCGAGGTAGTCAATCTCCCCATCGGCGAACTCCCGCGCAATCTCGCGTATCTTGGCATCCTTGTCCTCGACCGTGAAGTTGACCTCCCCGGTGGCAAAATAGCGCCTGATGGGCCTTATCATCTCAGAGAATGGAACACCGCTCTTGCTAAGCAGCGTCAGCACCTTGACCATCGCCATGAAGCCGGAGTCGGCGTAGTAGTTGTCCCGGAAGTAGTAGTGGCCCGAAAGCTCCCCCCCGAACGGCATGTCCTGCTCGCGCAGCGTCGCCTTCATGTACGCATGCCCCACCCGCGAGCGCACCGGCCTTCCGCCGCCCGCTCTTATCTCTTCCGCAACCGCCCTGCTCGAGCGAAGGTCGTAGAGGATTCCCGCACCCGGGTTGTCTTTGAGAACTTCCTTCGCAATAAGCGCAGTCACCATGTCCGAGCCGACCATCTCGCCCTTCTCATCCACGAAGGCGCAGCGGTCGCCATCGCCGTCAAATGCGATGCCGAGGTCTGCGCCGATTTCGCGAACCTTCGCCTGCAAATCGACCACGTTCTCGGGCTTGAGCGGATTCGCCTCGTGGTTGGGAAACGTCCCGTCCGGCTCGAAGTACATCCGGCTCACATCACACGGGAGCCTCTCGAGCAGACTCGGCAGGAAGGCGCCTGTTATCCCGTTTCCCGCATCAATGGCCAGCTTGAGCGGCCTGATTTCGCCGGCGACGCTCAGCACATGCTCCACATAGGCCTGCGACACATCGCGCTGCTCAACGTTGCCTTTGGACTGGGCTTTCTTGTACTCGCCTTTTCCCACAACCTCTTCGAGCCTGTTTATGCCTGTCTCGTATGCCAGCGGTATCGCCTTCTCCCTGCTTATCTTGAACCCGTTGTACTTCCCGGGGTTGTGGCTTGCGGTAGTCATCAGCCCGCCCGCCGCGTCGAGATGCCCTATCGCAAAATAGCTCATCGGCGTTGTCGAGAGACCTATGTCGAGCACATCCATTCCCGCATCCGTAACACCTTCCATCGCGGCCGCGGATATGGATGGCGATGACACGCGCATGTCCCGCGCCACAACTATCGGCCCCCTGCCTATGTGAGCTGCAAATGCGTTGCCTATCCTGCGTGCGAGCTCCTCGTCGAATTCCTCTCCGTAGACGCCTCTTATGTCGTATGCTTTGAAAATCCCCACCTTGTCCTCCAGAGCAAAACGTCTATTGCACCATTTCCGTCTGCTCCTAACATATCAGAATAACTCCTTTCATTCAAGCGGTGAACCGTCTGTAAAATGCATCCCTTACACGCCAACGAGTTACGTCGAGTTTTTAACAATTTAGACAGGTGTCTCACGGTTGTGTGGGCTCCTTCGAGTCGTCACAGATGTGTCGGCCTGTCAAGCC
>DAOVDS010000429.1 GCA_030669415.1 bacterium | reverse complement strand
CACGGATAGGAGTGCGGCCGCCTTTGCTTCGGGGCAGAAAGAGTATTTCCTCCTGGATGTCCGGCGCGATATGTAGGAGGTTCATTATCTGAGTGATGCGCGCGCGGCTTACGTGTGCCAGGCGCGCAAGGTCTGCGTAGTCGGCCACCTCGCCCTCATCGACCAGCTTGCGCATCCAGATGGCAAGGGCCATAGCGCGCGAGATGCGTGGGATACGGCCAAGCACCTCAGTCTCAGGTGCCTCGCCTTCCTTGAGTACCTTACGGGTGCCACGTCCCTGGCGGAAGTGGACCTGCCTCGTGATTGTAAATCTTCCTGTCATTCACCTGCCTCCTTAAGCTCGTCTGCAAGCGTCTTGATGCCTGAAGGGTGGAATGTCACTGAGACTGTGCCTTTCTCTCCATCGTAGTCCACGCGCTCGATAAGGAGCCGGACAATACGCACCTGCTCACGCGGGCTCAACGTCTCCCATACAGGGTCAAAAAGCGACAGCGCTTGAGCGATTTCCTTCTCGTCTACAAGCTCCCGGCTGAGGGCGATGAGTTCCTCGCGTACCTGGGTGGTGCGCTGCTCGGCCGCCCGGATACGGTCCTGCAGGTCGGCCACCTGGTCAGTGGCGCTCCCGTTCGTGGCCAAGCGGCCTGCCAGCTCTCGCAACTTGCTGTTGTGGCGCTTGAGGTCACGCTCAAGGCCAAGCTTCTCCGTCTGCAATTCCCTTATCCGTTTCTGTCCCCGGGTACGTATCTGCTTCAACGTCTCAGCCAGAAGCCCGGAATCCTTCCCGATACGTCGTATCTGCTCGAGTACGAAATTCTCAATCTCCGGTGCAGGGATGGACTTCGACGGGCAGTTATGCCAGCCGCGTTTCTGGGCGTTCAGGCAGACGTAGTAGCGATACCGCTTGTTGCCATTCTTGGTGGTATGCGTAGGCGTCATGGCACACTGACAAGGCACGCAGTGAATAAGTCCTTTCAAGAGCGCGCCGAAGCGGTTTCGCACATGCCTGCCACCTGAGGTCCCGTTACGCTTGAGCAGGCGCTGGACTCGCCGAAAAACCTCGGCATCCACGATGGCCGCGTGCTCGCCTTCGTGGACCTCATCCTTGTAAGTAATCTTGCCTATGTAGAGCAGGTTGGTGAGCAGCCTGTACAGGTTGTTCTTATTGAATGGCTTGCCGCCACGCTCCTTGCCCTTCCTCGTAATCCACTTCTTGCTAACCCAGCCACGCGTATCCAACTCCTTGACGGTTTCTATTAGGGCTTGTCGCTCAAGGTAAAGTTCGAATATGGCGCGAACCCTGACAGCCTCGTCCTCGTTTACCAGGAGTCGTCGCCCTCTGGGGTCTACATCATAGCCCAGGATGGGTATGCCGCCTGACCACTTGCCCTGGCGTCTGGTGGCGGCAATCTTGTCGCGGGTGCGTTCAGAGATTATTTCCCGCTCGAACTGCGCGAAGGAAAGTAGGATATTCAGTGTCAGACGACCCATCGACGTGGTCGTATTGAACTGCTGAGTGACAGAGACGAAAGAGACGCCATGTTTCTCCATCTTCTCCATGATGCGGGTGAAGTCGAGCAGCGACCGGCTCAAGCGGTCAACCTTGTAGACCAGGATGCAATCTATCTTCCCGTCCTCGACATCGGCCATCAGCCGTTTGAACGCCGGGCGGTCTATGTTCCCGCCGGTGTAGCCGCCATCATCGTAGTGGTCGGGTCTGCACTCCCAACCCTCTCCGCATTGGCTTGCGATATAGTTCTCGCCGGCCAAACGCTGTGCATCAAGGCTGTTGAAGTCCTGGTCAAGCCCCTCTTCGGTGGACTTGCGTGTGTAGACAGCGCAACGGATTGCGCAAACATCATTTCTTTTTTCTGCCATTGTTGTTTCCTTTCTTTACGAGTCCGAAGAAATGATATCCGTTCGAAGTCGTCGTGTTGAACGGCTGCGTTACCGACACAAAGGATACACGGTACTGCTCCAACTTCTCTATCATCTTGGCAAAGTCCAACAGAGACCGGCTGAAGCGGTCCACCTTGTAGACGGTAATACAGTCAATCTTGCCGGCTTCGACATCTTTCATAAGCCGTTTGAACGCCGGGCGGTCTGTACTGACCCCGGAGTACCCGCCATCGTCGTAGCGGATGGGCAGGCATTCCCAGCCTTTACCACGCTGGCTCGCGATAAAGTTCTCGCCCGCTTCGCGCTGAGCATCGAGGCTGTTGAATTCCTGGTCAAGCCCTTC
>DAOVDS010000338.1 GCA_030669415.1 bacterium | reverse complement strand
CCCGCGTCATAACGACGGAGACCATCTCGGACAGTTTCTCGCTGGCCTTTAGTCGCGGTCGGCCCATCTTCGCTTTGCGTTTTCTCATATCTACATAATACTTTTATTCATGGTAAATGTCAACAGACTTCTCAAACTTTTTTTCCTGGTCTGAAAGATACATCTGCACAAGTAAATCGGCCAGCAGGTCAAGCGCCTTTTCTTTTTGCTCCGGGGTCATTTCTGTCCGGACGACCCGCATCGCAGCTTTAAGGTGTTCCCCTTGTTGACGCTCCGTGCAAGCTGCCACCTGCCCGCGTCCAGCTTTGTCAGCAGTTCGAGCTTGACTTCGGCGATGGCCTTTCCCGTTCAAGAGCAATGGCGCGCCTGCGCAGGCTTCCGCTGACACCACGTGCAAAATCTATAGTTTTCGCACGGTAAATCCGTAACTCTGGAACCCGCTATTTCTCTGAACCCTCTTGTCCAGTTTTCGCAGACGTTTTTGCACGGGCCGTGCCAGATGCATCTGTGCAACAAACCGGCAGTCTACGGGCAAATTGCAGGAAATGTCTGCTTCTTGATCGAAATTTTCTTGACAGTGACTGCGATAAAGAACACAATCAGTCTATTCGACCTATTTAGTCGAATAGTTTCCTGCTTGAGGAGGATGCACGATGGAAGATGATGTTCAAGCTCGGATCATTGGTGCTGCCAAAACCTTATTTGGACGATTCGGCTTCAAGAAGACTTCATTGACCGACATAGCCACTGAGGCGAGAATGGGCAAGAGTTCGCTTTACCACTACTTCCCCAGCAAAGAGGAACTGTTTCGCGCCGTCGTACTTGAGGAAATGGAGACACTCTCCCAACAGGCTCGAGAAGCGGTTGAGAAAGAGGATAGACCGGAAGCCAAGTTGAAAGCGTTTGTGCTCACCCGTATGCGTGCCACCCGGGAACTGGCTAACGCCTATGCAACGCTTCACGAGGAGTACCTGGATCACTTAGGCTTTGTGGAGCGGGTCAGGGAGCAGTCATTCCAGGCTGAGGTCGAGATGGTTACAAGTATCTTGGAGGAAGGCGTACAAGCCGGGGAGTTCGAGATTACCGATAGCGGTTTGGCTGCGTATGCAATTGCGTTGGCGCTCAAGGGGTTGGAATACCCGTGGTTAGTCAAGTCAAAGGAACGGAACATCGAACATGATCTTGACCTGCTGCTGGGGATGCTGATAAAGGCTGTGCGGAGGTAAAATTTTTTGTGCATCCCTTGACCAGAAAACCGCGTTGGTCGAAAGGTTTGTGGAACAATAGCCTGGAGGTCATACATGATTAAAGAAAGCGCGTGTCGGGGCGCGTTGTTGGCAATTACCTGCCTGCCTGTGCTCCTTTTGTCATTTGGTTGTAGCGTGCTCGGTAACCGGTATGGTGAATCCCGCGCCGCTTCCCTGCGGGAAAGAATCCTTCTGCCGAAGGTGGTAGGTGAAGAAGATGGAATCGGAATATTTCGGAAAACAGTCATCCCGGATAGGCCGATTACCCTGGAGGAGGCAGTTGCCATAGCGCTTGCCAATAACCACTCCGTCAAGATTTCTGCCGAGGATGTGGATATTGCAAATAGTCATGTCGGCGTGGCCCGGTCGCTATTTTTCCCCCAGGTCACGGGCAGTTACGGATTTGCCCGTAGTGAGCTGCAGCCGGCTATGGTAGACCCTAACAATCCGTTGATGCCCCCGTTCTATGCAGGTGAAAAGGAGTTCCAGCGTGCTGAACTCAAGGTGCAGATGATTCTATGGGATTTCGGCAGGACCCTGGGCACCTATCGTCAGGCTGTTCTTGCCAGAGAGATTGCAGAATTGAGGTCCACACGAAACGAACAACTCGTCCGGCTTCAGGTTACCGAAGCTTACTTCAACGTCCTGCGCGCGAAAAAAGGGCGATCCATCGTAGAGGAATCCCTCAGCCAGGTGGAAGCTCACCTAAAGACCGCCCGCAGTTTTCACAAACAAGGTATGGTGGACAAGAGTGATGTACTTCGTGCCGAACTCTATGTGGCTCAAGTGCGGCAGGCACTTATAAAAATTAAGAATGCGGTCGAGCTGTCCACCTCCGCACTCAACCTTGCACTTGGCGTCAATGTAAATCGCAAGACCGAGGTAGTTGACACGGAGGAGGTTCCTACACTCGCGGCCACTCTGGAAGAGTCCCTGCACCTCGCTGTCGATAATCGTCCCGAGTTCCAGGTGGTCCAGAAAGCCATTCAAATCCAGGAACAGGCACTCAACGTCGCACGGGCCGGGCACTTGCCCCGGATTTATGTGGGTGGGGGATACAACTGGACGGACGACGCTTACCGCAAATGGGGCGGGGGCAGCAGCGGCAAGCTGTCCAAGGGCGCCTGGGCAGGCGAGATAGGCATCCAGATAGACCTTTTCACCGGCGGGCGGACTTCAGCCAAGACGCGGATTGCTCACAGCAAGATTCGACAGGCAGAGGAACAGGCCAGGCAGCTATGTGATGCCATCGTGCTGCAAGTAAAGAGCGGCGTACTTGGAATCGCGGAAGCGAGAGAGCGAATCTCCGTGGCCAAGAAGGCCGTGGCGCAGGCCAAAGAGCATCTGCGCCTTATCAACAACAAGTACAGGCAGAACATGGCGTCCTCGACGGATGTGGTGGATGCTGAAACCGCATTGAGCCAAGCGCAGGGCAACTATTACAGTGCGATCTACGACTGCCATACAGCCCTTGCGCGCCTGCTGGGCGCCGTGGGGATAAACCGTTTTGAGGCACAGAAAGAAGAAACGAAGCCGGAAGGAGGCAAACAGTGAAAGTGAGTGGATGGCACAACGGGGTAGGCATGGCTCTGCTTCTTGCGATATTCTTGTTGCTCGAAGGATGCGGCGCTGAGGCTGCGGGCGAGAGTAAGCAGGCGAATCCTGAAAGACATGTAGCTGTTGTCGCGGTGACGAAGGGTGATATTGTGGATGTCCTGCACTTGACCGGCACGCTCATGGCCGCGCAGGATATCGAGATAACATCGAAGATTCCGGGAAGGGTAGAGAAGGTGCTTGTCGAGGAAGGTTCGCATGTTAAGGCCGGAGATGCCCTGATTCGTCTTGAGCAAGAGGAGCTCAATCTCGGCGCAGAGCAGGCAAGTGCGGCAGTGAGAGCCTGCCAGGCACAGTGGGAACTCGTCCAGAAAGGCGCCCGGCCCGAAGAAATCGAACAGGTCCGAGCGGCGGTGAAGCAGGCGGAAGCGCTGGTCGCTCAAGCAGAATCCGGGGTTGCTCAAGCCAATGCAGCTCTTGAGAATGTCAAGGCGAATTGGGAACGCATGAAAGCACTGTTGGATGACAACTCACTCCCCAAGCAGCAATTCGACGCGGTAGACATGCAATATGTTATCGCCAAACAGCAGAAGAAAACGGCTGAAGAAGCCCGGAAGATGGCTGGGGAGCAATTACGGTCCGCCAAGGAACAACTTACAATCGTTCAAAAAGGGGCGAGGAAAGAAGAAAAAGACGCGGTAAAGGCACAGCTCGACCAGGCCAAGGCTGCGCTCGCCCTTGCCAAGAAGATGTGTCAGAACGCTACTATAACTTCACCAATAGACGGGGTCATAGCACACAAGAACGTGGAACTGGGCAAAGTAGTCTCCCCGCCGATGATACCGGGTAGAGCACTGCTGCACGTTATAGATGTGAGCACGCTCAAGACGCGGGTGAACGTCTCGGAGAACAAGGTCAAGGCGGTGAAGCTTGGTCAAAAGGCCTTGAGTGCTCTGGACGGTTTCCCCGGTGAAACCTTTTCAGGAAAAGTCTCTAAAATCAGCCCTGTAGTGGACTCGCGAAGCCGGACATTCGGGGCTGAGATTGTTATCCAGAACCCTGATGGCAAGCTGAAACCCGGCATGTTCGCAAGGGTGCAGCTTGTCCTCGATAGGCGCTCCAGTGTTTTCGTGCTGCCAGTGGAAGCTGTCGTAGATAAAGGCAAAGAGAAGGTGGTCTTTCTGGCGAAGAGCGACGTTACCATTGAGCGGCAGATAACCGTTGGGCTGACTGACGGAA
>DAOVDS010000356.1 GCA_030669415.1 bacterium | reverse complement strand
TGAAATCCCCGGGTGCCTCAAAGTCATGCTCGATGACGGCGTCTTCAGGTATGTAATTCGCATACTTGTCCCCCTGCAGGATGGGGGGCTCGTCACTGTCCTCGCCATCCGCGGGGATTGACGGAAAGACCTCTTCCTGCCCGAACGGGTTTTCTTCCTCTTCCTCGAGACCGGAGTCTTCTTCAGGCTCCCTGCTATCCGGCATAGATGCCATCAGTCACCTCTTGCGCATATACGCCAATCGAAAGTCATTGCATAAACTGAATCCGTGTCCTGAGTTTAGCACAAGACAATCCTTGCTGCCAAGTAAAAACAGCGTTGAAGACTAATCTCGTCTGGAGCGCTTTTAGGTGACATGTTCCTGCAGCAGGTGGCTTCCTCCTCACCGGAGGTGCTTCATCCGACCGGGTATTTGCGCACGCCCTATTTCTGAGGCTTGGCTCCTTTTTTCCTCAGGTCCTTTTGGTGTTTTCGCCTCTGCGTCTTTCTTTTCCTTTCCTTCTCTTCGTCCGGCAGCACAGCTTTTCGGAGTTCCTCGGCGAGTCGCTCGATGAACTCCTTTTCCCGCTCCGATTCCTTCTCGATTTTCCTGCGCTCCGACTCGTATTCTTTCGACAGCTTGTCCATCTCCTTCTTGATGGCCCTTTCAAGCCTCTCGGCTTCTTCGCCGTTTGCCCCGCCGGGCCTTTTTCCACTCGGGTTGACGACAACCCTCTCGCGCTTCTTGATTTGTTCAGCCAGTTTCTTCTTCTTCTGCTCGTGCCTGTTCTCAAGGTCTGCGAGCTTCTCGTGCTTCAACACGTCAGCCATGGCGAGGCTCTTGCTTTTCCACTCGGCAAGCTGGTTGCGCAGCGCTTCGCTGTCTGCCTGCGCTGGTTCCGGCATAGCCGCCTTGGTGGCTTCTTCCTTCTCTTGCGGCTTCCTGGAACCTGGCTTGGGCTTGCTTTTCGCCAGCAGGTTCTTGACCATGCGTACCAGTTCTTTCTCGAGAGAACGTGCTTCCTGCTCGGCCCGTGATTCCAGCGATGCCTCCTGCGAGTCACCCGCGGGAGTGTCCGCGGGCTTTGGCGGCTCCTGCGCAGTGCAGACGAGGCAGTAGCCAACAGTCAGCAGAAAGATGAAGAATGAGAAACACGTGGAGCAAGCTCCAGCGCTAAAGGCCCTGGAATTCCGTTCTACTGTCATTTTGTCTTCTCCTGGTACGCCGCGTGCCTCACAGACATGTACGAGACGTCGGCCGGGGTCAGGGTCATCCTGCGCTCATCCTCGCGCTGCCAGAAGACCTGCACAATCGCCGACTTGCCCTTCAGGCACGTAATCTCAAAGACGAACTCAGTCAACCCCTTGCGCAGCTTCCTGCTGACGGAGACTATTTCCAGCTCCGGCCCCGCGCTCTCCCTGATCACCTTCCGTCCGCCGAGGTCCAGGCGCACCGGCCCGCTGGCCATCACGTGGAAAGTGTACTCGCCGTCGACCGGGACGCTGAGGAACCCCTCCCAGCGCACGCGCAGCGTGCTACGCGGCTCAAGAAGCTGCTTGTCTATCGCGAATGACGGCAGCAGGTCGATATCCGCCGCGAGTGGGCGGTTGAACGAAGACGACTTCGAGTGCACCCGCAGCAGGCCCGGCAGGGGAACATACTGTCCCATCGTGGCGGCGTTCTCAATAAGGTACTTGGTGTGCGCATACTTCTCGAACAGCTCTCTTGCAGCCAGCGCCGCGCTGACCATGCGCCGCGCGCGGTATGCGCTCTTCACCTTCGCCGCGAGAGCTTCGGCGTTCTTTCCTTCGGCAATGGTCTTCAGGAGTGAGAGCTTCTTCTCAATTCGCTGTTTCCCGGTGAAGTCGAATCCAATCTTCGACAGTGTACTGGCGGCCTCCTCGACATTTCCCCTTGCTACGTAGAAGAGGAGCTTGTTGACATCTGAAACCGGCCTCTTCGCGTAGGCTGACATGTTAGTTATCTGCCTGTCGTCAAGCTCTAAGATTCTGATGGTGGCATTGCGCTCCGCTTCACCTTCCGGCGCGATCGTCACAGTGCCGTTGCCCACACTAATTATCTTGCCCCACACGGCTCCACCCCCCCTGTAGAGGAAGCGCTCCGTGCTGCCTTCGCGCTCGCGCAGCCCTTCTTCAGCCACCCCCAGCAGGGCGAGCGCGTTTCGCATGTCGTTCTCCTCAAGTCCCACAAGGTTTGCAATGGGGGCGTACTTCTTCTCCTTGCGCGCACTTGTGATTCGCTCCAGCGCGCCTTCAATGTCGCCGCGTGAGCCGAACTCGAAGAGCTCCAGCAGCAACTCCTCGTAAAGCTCCTTGCGCCTGTTAGCTTCTTCCTCAAGCGCGGAAGCGCTCTCGCGCCGTGACAGGTCTCGCAGCTTCTCGCTGACCATCTTGTCGAGCCCCGGCACGCCCGTTCGCTCAAGCCCCGAGAGAATCTTGCGCGCACCGGCGTGGTCGCCCCGCACTGCCAGATTCTCAGCCTCGCGGCACGCGGCGGCAAAGGACCTGGCCGCAGAAGCGGCAAGCTGCCGGGCAAACCTGCGTGCCTTCTTGCCCGGCGGGCTGCCCTCGTGCCTGAGGGCAAAGCGTGTCAGTGCAAGAAGCGCCTCGTGGTACTTCTCTTCCTTGAGCAGTGAGGTCGCCTCGGCCTCGACTTCCCGGTACTCTTCCTGGGCCTCCATGGTGAGCCTGTCGCGGCGGTCCCGAAGTTCCTGTGTCCGTGCGAGCGCCATCTCTGCCCAGGGCGTGTCCGGGTACTTCTGCGCCACCGCGAGGTAGCGCCGGATGACCTCCTCGATGTTCGCTGCCGGGTTCTGCTCAAAGACCGCTGCCGCCCTGTAGGCCAGTTGTGCGTCAGGTGGGGCTGAGGAGTGCTCGTCAGCACCCAGGGGGGTCCTCACCGGCGCCGGCGGCGTTGGGGCTGTTCTGTCCCTGCCGCGCTTCCTCTGCACCCTTGGCTGTGGCACCTCTTCTTCCTCCTCCTGGACCACCCGCTCCGGCTGGTCCTGCGGGGCGTCCGAAGGCCCGGGGATAAGAAACGCCAGCATTATGATAGCCGCGACCGCCGCGGCAAGCGCACACCCGGCTATCAGAAAGTGCTCGCGCACGCTCCGCATAATCCGTGGCAGAACTATCGCTTTTGCTTTCTTTGCCCTTTTCACAACGCGTTCGCCGGACAGTACCCGGTCGACATCTTCTATCAGCTCGCGTGCATCCTGCTGGCGCAGCGCCGGGCCTTTGGCCATCATCTTCTCAATAAGCTCCCGCAGGTTCGAGCTGAGTTGGGGAGATTCGGGAAACGAGACAGGGTCGTCAATGTGCGCCCGCATTATGTGGGCAGGCGTTGCACCGTCGAACGGGGCTTTTCCCACAACCGCATCGTAGAGGGTGGCTCCAAGCGAGTAGATGTCAGTGCGGATGTCAAGCTCGCTTTCACCCCGCGCCTGCTCCGGGGCAATGTACTCCGGCGTGCCCATCGCAACCCCTGCGGCGGTGAGGCTCGAACTGCCCCCGGCGCGGCGCGCGAGCCCGAGGTCGCAGAGCTTGCAGTCCCCCTCCTCAGTAACAATAATGTTGTCCGGCTTGATGTCCCGGTGTATCAGGTTGTTTTTCTGGGCATGCTCGAGCGCGCAGGCGATGTTGCGGACAATCGAAAGCGCCCTCTTCTCAGGCACGGGGCCCCCTTCGTCGATAATCTCGGCCAGGGTCTCGCCCACAACATAC
>DAOVDS010000183.1 GCA_030669415.1 bacterium | reverse complement strand
AGCCGCCGGTCGTGTGCACCACACCCTTGGGCTTACCTGTCGAACCGGAGGTGTAGAGGATAAACAGCGTATCTTCGCTTTCCATATGCTCGCACTCGCAAGCTGCATCTACACCGGCCATTTCTTCGTGCCACCAGTGGTCCCTGCCATCGGTCATAGTCACATCTCCACCGGTGTGACGGACCACCAGGGCGTTTTCGATGCAGTCAACATCTTTCAGTGATTCGTCCGCATTCTTCTTGAGCGGGATGCGGCGCCCGGCGCGGCGGCCCTCATCAGAGGTAATAAGCATTTTGGCTCCGCAGTCGAGAATCCGCCCGCGAAGCGACTCGGCGGAAAAGCCGCCAAAGACTATGCTGTGAATCGCTCCAATGCGGGCACAGGCAAGCATAGCTATTGCAAGCTCGGGAATCATAGGCAGATAGATACAGACCCGGTCGCCTCGCTTTATGCCGTGCTTCTTGAGAACGTTGGTGAACTTGCAAACCTCGGCGTGAAGCTGCTTGTAGGTATATGTGCGAGCTTCCTCGCCGGGTTCATCAGGTTCCCAAAGGATTGCTATCTTGTCGGCCTTGGGCGTGTCAAGGTGCCTGTCAAGGCAGTTGTAGCAGGCATTAAGCTGTCCGCCGTCGAACCATTTGTATTCCCAAACAGGTTCTTTCCGGGTCCATTCAAAGACCTTGTCCCATTTCTTGAACCACACGAGTTCCCGCTCGGCCACGTCGGCCCAGAACTCGTCCGAATTCTCAATACTGCGGGTGTAATCCTCTTTGTACTTCTCAAAGGTACTGACAAGTGACTTCCTCACAAAATCTGCCGACGGCTCTAACCGTTGTTCAGCAGGCTCTGAAACCACCTCAGCAACACCTACAGCCTCCGCAAGCGCCTTTTGAATTGTCTGTGCGAGCACTGACGGGGCAAAAGGCTTGGGAAGGTATCCATTCGCACCGAACTTCTTTGCATCGGCCTCGATTTCAGCAGTGCCGTAGCCCGTGATGACGATGAACGCGATATTCTGATTAGTCTCCCTTACCATTCTTAGAAGTTCCATGCCGTCTATCTTAGGCATCTTGAGGTCTGAAACAACAGCATCGAAAGTCCCTGCCGCGAGCTTCTCCGATGCTTCAAGACCATCATAGGCTATTTCAATATTGTAGCCTTTTTTTGTAAGATATCTCCTGAGACCTTGCAGATATTCAGCCTCGTCGTCCACAAGAAGAACCCGATTCTTAGCAACACTCTCTGCTGTCCCAGCATCTCTGCCATTCTCCGGTTTGTCTTCAAATGCCATTCCATTCCTCCCTGTCAATCCTTGAGATCCCATCCCAACGGAAGTTCCACAAGAAAACAGAAGAATAATTATCGTAACTATACGCTTGAAAAGAAGTTACGTGCAATCAGGCAACCAATTGCTGGTGGCTACAATCGTATCCTTATGTAAAGTAATGACTTACGCGATTTATTTATTGTATCATGTGTGGCGATGTGTTTCAAGGATAAAATTCGAGAAAAACGGGTCGAGATGGAGAAAATAGTGGCCACAAAAAACAGGCCAAAATAGCCTTAACTCTTTATGTCGCCGCAAGTTACGACATTTCCCGCGTGGAACTTCCGTCCCAACCTGTATTTCGCTAAACCTGCAAAAAGAGTTACTATTCTCGCAAAAGGTGTACCGAAACCGCCAACATTAGCAAAGAACTCGGAGGTTAGTGTAAGTCAGTGATATGCAAGTGGTTACAGAGAGTTGGTCTGTGTGGCTATTTGTGTCGAGTGTCAGGAAGGTGTAGCATTCAGGTTTCAGCATTTATGAGTCTAATTAGCGTATCTACTTGCTGTGATTGAAGATAAGGGGTGTGTCAAGAATGCCACAGTGAGAGCGGAAATATTCACACTTGGATATGCTACAAAGCGCAGGCGGCTACAATGCAACTGAAGGCAAAGGTGGCCAGCAGCCCTGCAGCAGCGGCCCCTATGTCTCGCTGATTCTGGCGGGATCCGTGTCGATTCCAGTGTCGGATTCTACTTCTTCTTTTGTTGTTTTCTGGAGTTCCTCTCTCTTCCTGTTCTTCCATTCGAGTATTCGCAGCAGTATGTAGACGGCCGTCACAGCCGCAGCTGCAAGCATAAGCCACAGATTGGTGAACACCGGCTTGTAATCTACATCAAATGCAAGCACGTAGGATTGCCCGTTTCCCGTGGCAATGCTCAGTGCCCAGAAGGCGATAAGCCAGAACCCGGCCGAGAGAGCGCGCGAGAATATCTTGTTGTGCAGCGCGAGCCTGCCCGACCACTTGAAGGAGAAGCCGCCATTCTTCAGCGCCGCAATCGGCGAGGGAAGCAGCCGCCAGCGCACCCGCCGGCGGTACGCTTCGTAGGCCTCACCGTGTATCCCGAGCAGCAGCTTCTCTTCCTTGAGCATCTGATGATAGTAGAACGTGCCCTGCACTGCGGCGTAGCCTAACAGTATCGTTAGTGTGAACGGCCTGGTCGGGTCGCAGCAGACAACGAACCCGAGGTCGGTCATGAGGGTGCCTACATAAAAGGGGTTTCTGCACCACGCATACGGGCCCATCGTGACAAGTGTGTCGCGCTTGGTGAGTACGCCGTAGGTCAGCAGGTTTATCAACTGCCCGACGACGACCATCGGCAGCCCTATGTAGAGCGTCAACAGCCTCGGAGCGCCCAGAAGAAAGAGGAACCCGAGCAGTATCCTGCGAGTCTTAGTCCTTTTCCTGCGAACTTTTCTTGCCCCTGTGTGTCTGGCGGACTGGTGAAAGCCAACAACCAACAAGACGCAAAGCTATATCACAGGGGCCGTGCGAGCGCAATCATTTTTTGTGTAAGAAAAGGGGATATGGAAGGGGACAGGGAGATATTCAAAGGACGAGATGGGGAGATAAGAAAAGTCAAAAGCCCCTTATCCCGTCCTGCTTCTATCTCCTTATTCTTTCGTTTTCGCTTTTTGATTGCAGCGGGGAAGCAGTCCGCGTGCAATGTAAAACCACACGGCCCATGCGTGGGCCGTGTGGTTCAAAATGTCGGGCTTGCGCTATTTGAGCACAACCACGGTGCTGCTGCATGAAAGCGTCTGTGTCCCGGGGTCATAACTCCCCAGCGCGAATATCTGGAAAACTCTCGAGGTGGGGCCGAGCCTGTCACTCAGGGCTGTGCTGAACCCCGAGAAGGTCAGGTAGACTTCGTTGACCCCGTTCTGGCTTATTACGTAGAGGCCGAGGCCGTACTTGGGCACAATCTGCGGACTCGGCGACGGGTTGAGGTCAACCATCCCGACAAAGCCGTAATCGACCTTGCTGTACACTGAGCCGGTAAGGTCGAGAGTGAGTTCGGTGCCTGTCGCCGATGATATTGCCGAGGCGGATTCAGGCAGCCACTCACAGATGAGCAGCGAGGCTACGGCGCTTCTGTCAATCACCATCTCCGCGGCGAAGTCCGCATCCGCGGGCGCAGCTCCCACCGGCGCAATGAAACCGCGGACTCTGACCGGCGTGCCTGCCGTTACCGTGCTCGGGTTCAGCGTTCCGATATCGAGCGCAAAGGCGCCCGGGTCCGCCTGCGGTGTTCCTTCAACGGTGAAATCGAAGTTCGCGATGTGGCGCAGCCCTATCCGGCAGAGGTCGATTTCCAGCGCACCGGCTGCCGCCGGGCCTGCCGCGAAGCCGTAGATGTCCGTGCGAATGCAGCGGATTACTCCCTGCGCCGTGCCGGTTGCGTCCATGACGTTGCCGGCAAGGTCGCCATAGACAGTTATGCGCTGGCCGACGTTGAGTTCATCCGCGGTGCGGGCGAACCAGCTTCCGCGGCGGATTACGACCGTGTCGGAGAAGCTAACCTGTACAGTTATCGTCTGGTTGAATGACCAGGTATGGCTCGCCTCCGTATAGGTGCAGCCTCGAAGCGTCAGGGTCGCATCCGCCCCGGCCCCGCCGCTTCGGGCGACAATGAGGCCCTTGCACCAGTCCTGCCCGCTGCCGGGCACGCCCGCGCCGGCCTCTACGAACGCGGCGCGCAGCACGCGTCTTTCGGCATCAACAACGCCGTGTGCGAAGACCCGCGTTCCTTCCGGCTTGGCGGCGAGAGCCGTAATCCCGGCGGCCCGGAATGATGGCACTCCATCGACATGAAACACTGAAAGCGGGCCTGTCTCGACAGTGTAGCGCCCGACCTCTTCACCGGTGCGGGGGTTGTGAACTGAAAGCACAATGTCGCCGGTTGCGGTGTCGGCGGACACCAGCTTGCCCGTTGTCGTAACCGGCTTGGGGTTCGTAGGGTCGACCTGTGCCGTGATTATGGGTGTGAATGTGACGGTATTCGCCCCGGGGTCGGCCTTGACTGAGGCGTCGAGGTTCAAATCGAACACGAAGAGGCGGTTGCGCCTAATAATAATCTGGGGCCTCTCGTTCTCCCCGAAAAGTACCTGCACATCGATAGCGCCTGAAAGAATGTTGCCATCCGCATCATAGACTGTGGCGGGTGTGCTCGAATCCTTCAGGAGCACAAGAGCCTCGCTGAAGTCAAGGGTGAGGGTGACATCCCTGTAGAACCCGGCAGGCAGGCGCACGCCGACCAGGAGCTGGCTAATGTCGCGCAGTTGCGCGAAATCAACCCTCTGCCTGCGCGGGAGCGTGTTGACCACCGCACCGTTCCACTTGGTGAGCGAAAGCTGCGTGACGTCGACCTCGAAAACCGCAATCTCGTCCGCGGCGGCATCCGTGAGCACCATCGTGGCGTCGCCGAAGCCATCATCAGGCTCGTCAATAGTGTCGCTGCAACCGCACGCGATAAACAGCGCCAGCGCGACCGCCGCCAGCATAACCGCATTCAACTTACTCATGCTTCTCTCCCTTCCGTTCCCAACAGACATGCTTTTCACCTTCAACATCATACAACAGTTCTCCGGTCGAGGTTTCGCTCGATTCACTTCAGAACTCCGCAAGCAACCACTTCACACTCTATTGACACCGAGACTCCATTCGGGGACAAAGAAATCCAGGAGCCTCACTGCTGCCTGGTTCTTCTCCCGCGCATCCACCTGCCGGAACGTCCCTGCCAGCGCCTGCCTTCGCCGCCTGAGCGCCGTGCCTTCAAGCGCTCCAGGATTTTCGTGCGCAGGGCTTCTCTTTCCGTTTCCGAGAGCACGCCGTCGCCGTCTGTGTCGAATTTCTCGAGGATTGCCCTGCGCATGTCTTCCCGGCGGGCCTTGATGCGTTCTCTTATCTTCGCCCGTAGCGCTTCTTTCTCAGCGTCGGAAAGTACACCATCGCCATCAGTGTCGAGTTTTTCCATGATTTTCTTGCGGACAGCTTCGCGGCGGCTCTTGGCGTGTTCCATTATCTTTTCCCGTAGCGCCTTCTTCTCGGCATCCGAGAGTGCCCCGTCGCCATCGGCGTCGAACTTCTCAATTATCTTCTTACGAATAGCCTCCCGGCGGCTCTTCATGCCTTCCCTTATCCTCTCACGCGCCGCCTGTTTCTCGGGGTCCGAGAGCTGGCCGTCGCCGTCAGTATCGAACTTCTTGATGACTTCGGCCCGGAAGTGACTGCGCGCAGCCTGCTTCTCCGCTTCCGAGAGCGCGCCGTTCTTGTCCGCGTCCCACTTCTCGAGGAACTCCTTGCGAATGCCCTCGCGTGCTGCCTGGAGCTCCTCGGGAGAAAGCTCGCCATCCTTGTCGGCGTCGTACTTGCCCATTAACTCCTCGGCCTTCTCTTCGGGCGACTTGTCCTGCGCCTGGGCGGGTATCGCCGGAAGCGCAATCAGCGCTATCATTGTCAACGCCAGAATCAGTTTCTTCATCTTCGGGGTCCTTTCTGCCACCAAGTCCCACGCGAGTCTCTTGGGCGCGGCCTGTTGAGCCTCTCCTTCAACTGCTCTCTGAACTTCTCGCGGTCGAACAGCGGCCTGCCATCCGCGTTATGCGCCTCGTATCCGTAAAAGTCATCCGCGCGCTTTTCTTCTTTCGAATACTGGATATTCACCTGTATCTTGTCAACCAGCGGTATGTTGCCGAAGTGCAGTTCCGCACGCATGACAAGGCCTGTCTTGGTATCCACCATGTACTGAGCTTTCTTGAACTTGGCGGTTTCTGCATCCTTTATGGGCGTGCATTCCAGCAGAATAAGCGTGCGGCCCGGCCACGTGGGGAATTCGGTTTTCCCGGTTATTCGGGAGCTCAAGTCGCTGCTCTGGGCGAGAATGCGCTCCATGGACAGGTGCGGCAAATCGGCAGTCTCGGGGCTCATTCTCTGCAGAGCCGTTTCGCTTTCATGCACAAAGATAGGGCCTTTCTGCGGGATGACCCACTGCCTCTTTCCATCCATGCCCTTGACAATCCTGCCGCGATGCGTTTCCAGCTCCATGACCACCTTGTCCGCGCCCCGCACGTACAGCCAGCCATCCGCCTCATAGGTGCGAGTGCCGACAGTTACTATCAACTCAAGTGAATAGGTCCTGTCCAGGTCCTCAAACGATTTCTGCCTCGCCATCTCCACAACCGCCTCGGCCTTGGGCAGCCCCTCGGGGCCTCCTGTAAACACTACGAGGGTGACGGCAAGCAGCACCAGGGCCGCGGAACCCGCGGCGCCGACGAAGGTCAGCAGCCGTTTTCTGCGCCTCCTGGCTCTAACCGACCTCTCGCCTGCGCGGGCGTTCTCCGTGCTGAGCGTCTGCATTACCCGCGTGATGCGCTCCCGGGATGCCTTTTGGTCCTGCATGTCCGTCTGTGAGCACAGGAGGGCATGAATGAAGCACTGATTCGCGTATTCTCGCCGCAGGTCGGGGTTCTTCTTGAGCCGCTGCGCGGCCTGCGCGAGCACCGCGGGGTCATCGCCCTGCAGCAAGTCCTCGGCGAATGCAAGGTCTTCGTCACGGGTCATGACAATCCTCCCACGCCCGCCCTGGCGAGCTTAGTGCTGATACAGTCGAAGAGAAGCTGGCGCGTGCGCTGCAGCCGCTTCTTTATCAACTCCAGGCCTAGCCCCAGTTTCGCCGCGACTTCCTTGCACGTGCAATTCTTGTGATAGTACAGGGAGATTACGTCCTGCGCCGGCTTCGGGAGCGCATCGAGGCACTGGTTAAGCGCGTCGATTTTCTCTTCCCACGTATCGCCGCGGGTCCTGGACATCTTGGCGAATCGTATCTCGAGCAGGTCAAGTGTCGCATCGTCGAAATAGTGGACCTTGCTTGCGGCGACTTTGCGTTTCTTCGCCATGGCGTGCATGGCGGCGATGCCGCGAAGCCAGGCGCCGAAAGGGCGCGTCGAGTCGTAGGTTTCCAGCTTGCGCCAGGCAGTGAGAAACGTCTCCTGGAACAGCTCGTCCGCAAGGTTCGAGTCCCTGACCAGGGAAAAGACGAACGCCCGCAGCATGTCGGCGTTTTCGCGGACAAGTATCTCGAAAGCATGTTTAGCAGTGACTGTCATAGGCAGACTCTGTACCTCTACACATCCTCTATACACTATTGTCGCAGGCAGGGTTCCAGGGGACATGGCAAGTTGAAGATTTCCCGAATTCCCCGGCCTGCTGTGACTCTGCGACGGCTACGAGCGCATTCCCCGCCGCGGCGGGTCGTTGAATATGAGTGAGCAGCAGACCTCGCTCCAGCTCACTTCGCTACCGCCGCTCTTCGCCAACTGCACGGCTTCCTGCGCGGGATAAGCTATGCCATCTACACCCGCCTCAATGGCGTAGCAGTCAGTTTTTATCTGGTGCTCTCCGCCCGGCCTCGCGCAGCCGAGCAGCAATGGCGTGTCGGGAAGCTTCTTCCTCGCGTAGATAATCACATCCCTTATTTCTTCAGGCGTACAGACCTTCGAGTGCGCCATGTCTGTACCCGAAATCGGCTTGAACGCCACCAGCACGAGCGAGGCAGGCGGGAACCGGGCGGCAATGTCCACCGCGCGGTACTCGCCCCGGATTTCCCCGAAATGCAAACCAATAACTATATGCGGGCAGGCGGGGACTCCCGCGTTCGTTACGTTCTCAAGCGACTGGCGGTAGTCTTCTACAGTGGCCTCCAGGCCGTAAATTTCACGGATTGTGTCGTCATCACCGATGATGTCAAGCATCGCGGCATCAACCTTCGCCTGCGCAAGCGCCTGTGCAAGCTCAGGCGTGATTATCCCGGTGTGGACCGCAACGTGCAGGCCGAACTCCTCGGAGATTCGTCGCAGGGTGGGTGCGAACTTCTCGAGCCGGACCACGCCGCGGCTGTCCGCCCCGCCGGAGACAAGCATGCCGTAGGAGCCTCGCTTCGCGAGGTTCCGGGCAACATCCAGGAGCTTCTCCGGTGTGGTGGCGGGTGTCATCGTCTCCAGCAGCTTGCCTGCGCAGTGCTTACAGTTCAGGGCGCACGCGCTGCCCGTTATGGAGACTGGGACGAAATAAGGCTCAGGACTGTTGCGGTAGCTTTCTATCTCGAAGTGCTTGATTGAGGGCGCAAAAAAACGAATCGGCCGAGCCTGCGAAAGGCTTGAAGCTTCAGGCCTGAGGCCTGAGTACTTGTCTTCCTCACGCCTCACTTCCTCACGCCTTTTGTCCTCACTGCCAGAGCTGGCCGCGGATTTCGGTAACATCCTGCTCGCGCGGTTTGAAGGGATAGTTGCGTATCTC
>DAOVDS010000099.1 GCA_030669415.1 bacterium | reverse complement strand
ATCAAGAAGTTAGCCCCGCTGGGTGCGCGGGAAGAGAAGACGCGCCTGTTAGACAATCTGGCCCAGTTTGTCCTTTCAGCGTCGAGCGGGAAACGCTTTGTCGTCCTCGTCGAAGACATCGATACAGCGGATAGTCTGTCCCGGGACTTCCTTGAGTATCTTGCGCGTACCGGGTCTTCTTCTGGAGAGAAAGAAGGGTCGGCCTGTCTGATGTTGTGTGTCACTTGCACTCACGAGGGAGAGTTGCATTCCCGGATATTGGAGGAAGAATACGCCGAGCAGATTGGGATAACGGATTTGACTGAGGCAGGGGTTGAAGCACTGATAAGCTCAATGATTCCGCTGGGCAAGAATGCAAAGCCCCTCGCAAAGAAAGTTTTTTCTGTGACCGGCGGCAGGCCTCTTTTTATCGAAGAGGTGATGAAGAGCCTGGTAGAAGAAGGTTCGATCGAACACAGAGGCGGCAGGTGGCACGTTGACGCGGAAGAAGTCGTTTTGCCCAAGACTCTTTCATCTGTTGTCTCAAGACGACTTTCGCGCCTGTCAAAGCAGGCGCTTTCGGTTCTGCGGGCCATCGCCGCGTTCAACAGGAAAGCTCCGGCTCGTATACTTGCCGAGGTTATGGATGGAACCGATATATCGGCAGCACTTATCGAACTGCGTGAGGGCCAGTTGATTGTACGGCGGCGAGGTGGGTACGATTTGATCCAGCCCTACCTTGGCCAAATGGCAGTTTCCAGGATGCGTCCTAAGCCACTGAAAATGCTGCACGACAAGACAGGCCGTGTGCTTGAGAAGGAATATAAAGGCAAGACAGATGATCACCTTGAGAAGATAGCCTATCATTATCTCCGCGGTTTCGACAAGAGGAAGGCCTATGAGTTTGGCATGCGAGCGGCGCAGAAGTATGGCAAATCGTATGCAAATGAAGCCACGATAGATTGCTACAGAAGAGTGCTGTTGTTTCTTGACAAGACTGAAATCAAGAAAAGGTTCAAGGTCTCAAAAAACCTTGGAGAGATGCTCGAACTGGTTGGGAAGTACGAAGCGGCAAGAAAAACCTATGCGTCTTTACTTCGGTTGAAGGGCCTCAGTTCTCTCCAGAAAGCGGATATTCAGAAGAAGATAGGAAATGTTTATTGCCAGAGGGGTCAATACAAACCTGCCCTTGCTGCCTGCACCAAGACGCTGAGGTACCTGGAAAAGGCGAAAAAGCCTGCCAGATTGTTTGCTGAGACTTACAATCTTATGGCCGTCGCCAAAACGAGGCAAAGGAACTTCAGTGCTGCCGAAGATATCTATGTCAAGAGCATGAGAATAAGAAAGGACTTAGGCGATACAATTGGGGTTGGAGACTCATTGAACAACATCGGCCTGCTCCACACTTTCCTTGGGGACCGAGCCAAAGCCGTGGACTGTTACAAACGGTCATTACAGTTGTACAAGAGTGTTCACGATGAGGGAAGGATTGGAACAGCTCATTCGAACCTGGCGATTCTTCATAGAAAATGGCGGCTCTTCAGCCAAGCTGCCAAGCATTCCTCAAGAAGCCTGGCGATTCAGGAGAGAATAGGGGACAAGCATAGGGCCACACTATCGAGAATAGGCTTAGGAGATACTCTTATCCTGATGGGTGACTATCAGCGTGCGATTGACCTGCTTGAAGAAAGCCTAAGTGCCTCAAGAGCAATGGGGCTTATCGGTGAGATGTTGTATTGTCTACGCAACTTGGGTGATGCATATGTGAGAATCGGGAATTATGACAAAGCAATGGACTACCTGGAAAAGGTTTTGGAGTATTGTGGAAAGGGCTTGTCTGCTCCGATAGAGGCGGAAGCCAACCTCAACTTGGGTACGGCCCTATTAAGGTCAGGAAAGCCTGAGAAGGCCAAAAAGCAACTACTTGCCGCTCTTGAGAAGTCGGACCCAGGCAAGGTTGGTGACAACCGAATACACTTGGAGACAGTACTCACCCTTGCCGAATTGCACCTAAACACGGGTTTCCCTCGTGAATGTAGGAATTTGTGCGAAGAAGCGCTCGGAAAGGCTTCGAAAGTTATTGTTTCACAGGACATTCAAGCATGGGCCCAGATGACTTTGGGTAAATGCCACGCTACTGAGTCAGAGTGGGAGCAAGCCAGAACTCTTCTGGAACGCTCACTGAAGACCAGCCGGAAACTGGGACTGCCTGAACTCGTCCAAAATACATCGTATGAGCTGGCCAGGGTGTATCAGAAACTGGGCAACACAAGAAAGGCGCGTGAGCTATATGCATTGGCACAGAAGACCGTGCAGAAGGTTGCTGATAGACTGGGTGAGCAGTTCAAGGCGACATACTTGTCCACGCCTTTACGGAGATCAATAACAAAGAGTGCCGAGTTGGCACCGGAAGGCGTACTAGCTCTTCCGTCTGAGCATTCATCGCGCCTGCTGGCGATAGGCAGGAAGATCAATTCCGAGCTTGATCTCGAAAGGCTTCTTGAGTTGATTATCGATACAGCAATTGAACTGTCGGGCGCACAGCGGGGATTCCTTGTACTGACTGACAGTAGGGAGTTGAAGTTTGAGGTTTCCAGAACCGCCCAGAAAACAACGATAGAGAGGCCGGAGGAGGAGACAAGCAACTCCGTCATCAAACGGGTGATGACGAAGGGCAAGCCGGTTCTCTCCACAAATGCTCAGGAAGACAGGAGACTCAGGGGTGCCAAGAGCATTGCTGACCTGAAGCTTCGCTCCATCCTATGCATACCTTTCAGGGTCAAAGGCAGGACGATAGGATGCGTCTACCTGGACAATCCTTACGAAGAGAAAGTGTTTGGCGAAGAGGATCTGAGACAGCTTGAGTATCTATCTGACCAGGCTGCCATAGCAATAGAGAATGCAAGACTGTACCGTGAGGCTATTGTGGACTCCCTGACGGACATGTATACACACCGGTATTTCGATACCCGTCTCAGGGAAGAGATAAACAGGGCGCGCAGATACAAGCGCAAGGTTTCGATGCTCATGATAGATGTTGACAGATTCAAGCTGGTAAATGACACCTATGGGCATGAAGTGGGAAGCGAAGTACTCAAGCAGGTAGCAGGAGTTATCCGGGAGAACACTCGTGAGATGATAGATATGATGAAGAGGATGCCGGCAAAAGATACTGGCGCACTTGTTGGACGATACGGTGGAGATGAATTCGAAGTGCTGTTGCCGGAGACTGATTTACAGGGGGCTCAGGCCGTGGCAGCTCGAATCATGCATAAGTTGCGGGAAGGCACTTTCACGGACGACAAGGGAAAGAAGAACATAAGTGTGACCATCAGCGTCGGGATAGCGACGTTTCCAGGTGATGCCAAGGACGAGCAATCGCTGATCATGAGAGCAGACGAGGCGCTTTACAATGCCAAGCGCGCAGGCAGGAACAGGGTGTTCACCTTTGGCGGCAAGGAAGTGAAGGAAGAAGACCTTGTAGTAAAGAAAGAGATACTTGCAGAAGCCGGGGTTAGCCCGAGCCTGCTTACGCGCGACGGCATAGCACTCCTGGGCATGGTGAGCCGGATAATGAGCGCGGGGCTGGACCCCGACAGAATGCTGAGTCTGGCGGTGGGTATGCTTCTGGAGGTCACGCAGGCGCAGCGCGGGTTCATAATACTTGTTGACCAGCAAGGGCGCCTGGGCCACCGGGCAGCGCTAAACGTAGAAGATGATGAAATAGATGCTCCGGATTTCAGTCGCAGCATAGTTCAGCAGGTGCTCAAGTCAGGGCAATCCCGACTGATTGAAAACGCTCTTGGTGAAGACCAGCTACGCCGGTTTCAGAGCGTAATAGACCTGAAGCTTCGTTCGGTTCTTTGCGTGCCGGTCAAAGACGGGGATAGCGTGCTTGGCGCCGTGTACCTCGACAACACGTCGCTGGCGAAACTGTTTGTTGAAGAAGACAAGGCGCTTGTTGAGGCCTTCGCCGAGAAGATAGCCATCCCGCTGAAGATGTCCCTGGAACATCAGAAGCAGGCAAGCACGATCGAACAACTACGGGATGAACTGCGAACCAGGTATCAGTACGAGAACATAGTGGGCAAAAGCAAAGCTATACAAAAAGTCTTCAAGGTTCTGGACAAGGTCATTCCGACGGACTTGAATGTCTACATATATGGCGAGACAGGTACCGGCAAGGAGCTCGTTGCCAAGGCTATCCATTACAATGGTCCAAGAAAAGACAAGCCCTTCGTTTCTGTCAACTGCGGCGCAATACCGGAGCCGCTCTTGGAAAGCGAGCTTTTTGGCTACGTGAAGGGCGCATTCACCGGTGCAGATACAGACAAGAAAGGACTCTTCGAGGTTGCTGACGGGGGAACGCTCTTTCTTGATGAAATTGGCAACATGTCCGAAGCGATGCAGAGGAAACTCCTTCGTGTACTACAAGAGAAGAAGATAAGGCCTATTGGAGCAGGAGAGTCTATTGATACAGATGCACGCGTAGTATCGGCTACAAACCGTGATCTGAGAGACCTCGTCGAATGCGGTGAATTCCGCGAAGACCTCTATTACCGCCTTAGGGTTGTCGAAATAGCCTTACCACCATTGCGGGAGCGCAGGGAAGACATGCTTCTGCTGACAGAGCATTTCCTCGAACAGGCGGTAATAGAAGGGGAAGCGAAGAAGAAACTTGAACCTGCTGCACTGGAGACGCTTTTAAACTACAATTGGCCCGGTAACGTACGCGAACTGGAAAATCTGATACGCACTTGTGCGATGCTTAGTGGTCGTAGAATAACGCGGGATTGTATCGAAACGAATCTTCCTCCCAGAAGCAGGGCCATATCCTCCTTGACTGTGCTTCAACGAGGCGCTCTTTTGCCTCTTGAGGAGATGGAACTGGACTATATGAAGAAGGTTCTTGAGATTGTCGGCGGCAATAAGAGCGAGGCAGCCAGAATCCTGGGTATCAACCGGGACACTCTTCGAGTAAAACTGAAGAAACTATCCAAGAAGAACTGACAGCCGGAAACTCCGGCAACTGCCGGAAATCCCGGCAGACGTTTACTGTGTTTGTCGCAAACCAGCCTTTCATTCAGACCACATAACCTTCTTGATATCTGCAACTTAGGACAACTCATGGCTTATTTCGTGCCTGTGGTACGCCTGTTGCTAAGAGAGTAGTGTTAGAGTTGGCAAAGCTACGCGGATAACTGGTAACGATTAGTGCGAGTAAGAAACAATGATTCTGCGGATTACCAAAGTGAGCAGCCGGATGGCGGTTGCGGAGATTGAAGGAGATCTTTGCGGTTACTTTGCCCGCAAGGCGGCTGAATTGCTAAATTCGTGCGTCAGGAGCGGAGTGAGATCTTTTATTCTTGACATGGAGAATTGCTCCTCAATTGACAGCCTGGGCGTGCAATTACTCCGGGATCTCTTTATTCGTCAGCTTAGACTTGTGAATACAAGCTGGTCGATTAGAGAAACATGTCGGGCCGAGCACTTCAACTTGGACATGGCTGACGGATTCAGCTCGATTGGGGATGCTCTGAAATCACTCAACGCCGAAGTTACGGTGCATGAACAACTTGCCCTATGTGACTTCGCTGTGCACAACTTGACCAACTACGTTCTTGCGGGGAAGGAGGAAGAGGAATGAGGTTGTTTCTTATAGTGGCGGCACTGGCTGTGGCGCTCTTGGCTGTGTCGGTCGGTCCTGTGACCGCGCAGGACAACGGAGACCCGACAACGGGCTTGAAACCGGATCTTCCGCTTGAGAGGCCGGTGCCTGAGACACCGCCTGAAGAAGAACCTGAGGAACCGGAAGAACCGCCCGGTGAAAAACCACCGCAAGGAAATCCTCCGGAGGAGAACCCGCCTCAGAACCCGCCACCGGAGTTTTTCGATGAGCCGATAGAGGAGGCCGAGGTCATTTTCGTCATTGACCGGACTGGCTCGATGCGCTGGCCATCGAAGATGTCTGTTGTGGATGAAAGCGGCAACCCGGTGAACAACGCCAAGAAATACGATGTGGCCCGCATCGAGCTTATCAAGGCGATAAGCGATCTCTCGGAAAACATCAAGTTTGCGATGGTGGGCTTCTCAACCCGGGGCTGCTCTTCTTCGAGCCGCGATACCAACTGGGGCAGCGGGGGAGGAGGGCAGATAGGTGGCAGGTGGAGAAGCTGGCCGCCGAAGTACGGCGAGCCTTCTCCCATAGGATATCACATGAAACACGGCTCCAATATTCCGGTGTGGCCCAGTAGCAAGAAACTGGTGAATGCGACTGCGGACAACAAGGCGTCTGCAACATCGTGGGCTCAGCAGCGCCTCAGCGGCAGCCAGACAGAGGTATCCGGAGGCACGTGCACCTATGAGGGGATGTCGGCCGCGCTCAGAATGGTCTCGGCCGCGCCTTCGGGCAAAGGCCCCGGCGGTGAGCCCAGAAAGTCAGCTACAGCCATCTACCTGCTGACGGATGGCGCCCCCACACACATCGAGGGAGTTGCCTATTGCCTTTGCCGGGTCTACGGAAGCTTCGACGCGGGCGAGGTTGCCAATGACGGCACCTGGACACTTGCATGCATGTCGCTCACCAAGTCGAAGACATTGGCCGAGAATGTTCACCGTGCCACGATATACACGCTTGGCATGGGCATGAATATGGCGCATCCGAATGCGTACGTGTGGGACCCACAGAAGATGGACTGGGACGTTTACTCGACCGCATACAATGACCATTGCCGCAAGTTCCTGACCGAGCTTGCGGAGGCCACAGGCGGTCACTACCGCGAGGTTTCACAGTAGTGGCTTGGACGAGTGAGAATGCAATCGATGCCAAATCACAGCTTCACTGAATTGGAAAGGATTTGTTTATGAGCGCTTTTTCTGTAACGCGAGTATTGACTGTCTTTGGTGTTATTCTGGCGTTGGTCGCCGTGGTCAGCCTCTCATCCTGCGCCGGCCACTCCAGTAAGGGAACCAACACGGGAGATGAGGATGGCTTGCCTGGAATGACTGCCAATCCCAGCCCGTCGGACGGCGCGACTGATGTGCCGGTGACTGCCATGCTTAGTTGGAGCGCCGCCGGCAATGCTGATTCATACGATGTCTATTTCGGCACAGATGAGACAGCAATAGCTAATGCTGATAACACAGCTCCGGAGTTTATGGGGAACCAGACGGGTTTAAGCTATGACCCGCCGGGCAATTTGGCATACGAGGCCACGTATTACTGGCGCATAGACAGCGTCAACTCGGTGGGTATTACTAAGGGTAATGTGTGGAGTTTCACAACCGAAGCCGAGCCGACAGAACCGCCTGAGAAAGTAGCAAGCCCCGACCCTGCAGATGGCGCAACGGATGTGCCGATTTATAAAGTGCTTTCCTGGGGTGTCGCAAGCAGTGCCGATTCATACGATGTCTACTTGGGCACAGACGAGACGTCTGTTGCGAACGCTGACAAATCGAGTTCAGAGTTCAAGGGCAACCAGGTGGAGTTGAGCTACGGTCCGCCGGGCGGTCTGGCCTATGAAACCACGTACTACTGGCGCATAGACAGTGTAAACGCGGCAGGCACCACGAAGGGTGATGTATGGAGCTTCACGACTGAAGCACCGCCGGCACCCTGGAGCTGGACCCGGAAGGATACAAGCGGACCTGGAAAACGCTGGTTCCACGACATGGCATGGTGTGGCGACGGCGTGGTACTCTTCGGCGGATTAAGCTACGAGGGCACCGTTACCACTTTTCACAATGATACGTGGATTTGGGATGGCTCCAGTTGGACGGAACTTACACTGTCAACATCCCCGCCGGCCAGGTACGGCCATACCATGTGTTTCGACAACCAGGGTGCGTTGCTTTTCGGTGGGTCGCTCAGCGACGGGTCATCGACCAACGACCTCTGGCGTTTCTCCGACGGTACCTGGACCCAAATCAATACTTCGGGTGATTCGCCGTTAGGCCGGCACTTCCACGGAATGGCATACGACAGCTATCGCAACGTAGTGGTGATATTTGGTGGCAGCGACTATGCCATCAACGATCTTTCCGACACGCATGAACTCCTTCTGGATGCGAGTACTTGGCTCCCGCAACCTCCTTCCGAGGCCCCGGCTGCCAGAAGGAGGTTCGGCATGGCCTACGTTGGCGACGCTTTCATACATGGCGGTTGTGATCGTACCGGGACGACTTACTTCGATGATACGTGGAAACGGCCCAGCCTGGACTGGGAGCAACTCTACCCGGATACCAATCCGGGTGAATGGATGGACGTTGCGATGAAAAACGTCCACGGTGGGAGCTACGCCATTCTTCACGGGGGTTACGCTGGCTGGGAGAATTTCACCGACCGTACCTGGATGTGGAATGGTACGGAATGGGAAGAAGTGATTGTTAGTAGTGCACAGAAACCGTGCGCACGCGGAATGCACGCGATGGCATACGACCCGGTCCGCAACGAGTTTGTCATCTTTGGCGGATATGGTAATTCCGAGTTTCTTTCCGACACGTGGGTCTTGAAAGCAGAATAGCGCTTGCGGGACAGAAGTTTCAACCCGAAAGAAGCCACAGTCTGTCAGTAGGGGGAAAAGATGAGCCGGAGAAAGCGCCTGCTGCGCGTTGTTCTACTTCTGGGCCTGCTCCTGTGTACAGCAGTTATCTGTAAGCAAGTCGCTGTCAGCAGGAAAGCGTTTTTTCCTTCATTGGCTGAGGAGGGCCGTGTTACCTGTCCCGTTTCTGACCCCCGCAATGGAGTGAATACGCCATTGAACCGTGGAGCCTCAGATAGGCAAACGGCGCAGGTGTCGCAGGATTCGTCCGGAAAAACAAGACCAAGAATAAAGAACAAGCCCTGGCACAGGGCTGAACCCATTTGGAAGAACGGGAAAAGGACAACGGGACAACGTGAAGCGGGAGATGCGAAAAAATCCCTCAACCGCCATATTGAGGAGCTTCTTTCCGGCGAATATATCCCGCACGAGGTTCTGGTCCGCTTTCTGCCCAGCGTGCCGAAAGAGGAAATCGACAAAGCTCTGAACAAGGTAAGCAAAGTCGGAAAAAGACAACTGCGTTCTCACAAGGCCAACGCCGTCTTTGGCGAGCTCTATCGGTTGTATCTTCCCAAGAATGTGACTGTTGCTGAAGCGCTGCGAGTTCTGCTACCTGAGCCAGTCGTGAAATATGCTGAGCCAAACTGCACTGTACATCTCCTGTTCACACCAAACGACCCGCGCTACGACGAACTGTGGGGTATGCAAACAATCAATGCGCCTTTGGCGTGGAACGTGTCTCAGGGAGAAGGCGTTCTGGTTGCGGTGGTAGACACGGGTTGCGACCTGGATCATCCCGACCTCGCCGCCAATCTGTGGAAGAATGAAGGGGAGATACCGGACAACGGGGCAGACGACGATGGAAACGGTTTTGTGGACGATGCCTACGGATGGGACTTCGGAGACGACGACAACGACCCTGACGACAAGTGGGGTCACGGGACGCATGTTGCCGGTACGGTTGCCGCTGTCGGCAATAACAGTACGCTTGTAGTGGGACTTGCGTTCCGGGCGAAGGTAATGGCAGTCAAAGGGTTTCCGAGCTACGGCCAGGGCAACGAATTCGATTTGGCCGAAGCAGTTCACTATGCCGTGGACAACGGGGCGAAAGTAATTAACTGCTCATGGAGAGGGCGTGATTTGGATGTGATGCGCGAGGCGATGCAATACGCTTATGATAACGGTTGTATCGCGATCGCTGCCGCCGGTAACGATGGCGGCTCCGGCAAAGTCTATCCCGCGTTCTATGACACTACTATATGTGTCGGGGCGACCAACGCCGATGATGAAAGGGCCTGGTTCTCAAACTACGGCAACTGGCTCGATGTCGTGGCACCGGGTTTAAGCATTCTGTCACTTGATGTAGGCGGAGGTTGTGGTAGCAGGGATGGGACATCCATGTCCGCACCTCACGTGAGTGCATTGGCCGCGCTCATACTCGCAGTCCATTCGGATTACTCGTTCGAAGAGGTGCGCAATGTCATGCGCTCAACCGCCGTTGACCTCGGCGACCCGGGCTTTGACATATATTACGGTTACGGACGCATAGACGCAGCGGCAGCTCTGGATGCGCTTGGACCAATAGTCACAATCGTCTCAGTCACACCGGGCGACGGAGTGGTAGGTCCCAGCCAGCCCGCTGCCACTATCACGTGGCGCAGCAGCGATGATGGCACCTACTCTGTCGAGGTTGGCGGAAACGGCACGCCGGGAAGTGGTACGCAGATTGATTCTGGCACCTGCTTAGCCGACAACCCGGCGGATACCGTCATAGGTGAAACAGATATAGAGAACAACACTGTGCAGAATGTTTATGTTATTGTAAACTCTGGCTCAGAAACATTTTCCGGCTACACGCAAGTCACGGATGACCATACAGCGCCAACTTCGACAACCCTTTTGCCAGCGGACGGCTCAGTACGCGGCTCTGTTACAACCATCTCAGGCAGCGCAAGCGATGCAGGCGGCTCAACCGTGACATCAGTGAGTGTTTCTATTTTCGATGGAGTCAACTACTACGACGCTGGAACTGGCGACTTCGATTCCGCGTCTCCCGTTTGGATACCGGTTTCGACAGGCACGACATCCTGGTCCTGCGACGCGAGCATGGTTTCGTGGGTCAGCCTCACAGACTATACGATACAGTGTGCCGCGACGGATGCGGTAGGCAACTCGGAAACGCCCGGTGCCGGAGTCACCTTTACCTTCGACGACCGGGCGCCGGAAGTTGCGATTGACTCAATTGCGCCAGGCAGCGGAGTAATAGGCTTTTCCGGCTACGCAGAAATCGAGTGGCACAGCAACAAGGCAGGCACATTCCACATTGAGCTTGGAGGCGACGGCACACTCAATAGCGGGACGCCGGTTGGCTTGCCGGATACCGGCTCCTGCGAGAGCGACACTCCTGTCATAATAAGAATAGACGAAAGCGAAGTTGGGGACAACGGTGCGTCACAGATATGGATAATTGTTGAAGATTCCGACGACCCATCAAAAACAGGTAGTACCTGGGTAGAGATAGCTGATGACCAGACAGCACCTGAGACGGCCATCAAGATACCCGAGGATGGCTATCACGGCCCAATAAACCAGATTGGCGGCACCGTGACCGACCCACAGATTAGCAGGCTTTATCCCGATTACCATAATCAGGAAGGTAGCGTCGATGGGGCTGGTGTCGAGAAAGTCGAAATAGCCATATTTGACGGTGAATGCTACTACGACGGGAATGATTTTGCCTCACCCGTTGAAGTATGGCTTGCGTGTGCTGACACAACTGCATGGACGTATGACACCGGGGCCATCGAATGGCACAGCGGTGTGAAATACACGGCAAGAGCAAGGGCCGTCGATAAGGTCGGCAATCAAGAGATGCCGGGAGCAGAGGTCGAGTTCACGTTCGCAGCACCGATACCCCCGAAAAAGAAAAAGTCATACCTGGGAAAAGGCTGCGCCATAAATGATGAAGCTGCCACACCGGGAGATACGGGAGGTTTTTTGCTGCCTTTCCTCGTGCTGATTCTTCTGACTTATACTCTTCGTATGCGCTCAAGGAACTTTCGTAAGACGGGATTGTTCTTCAGATAAGGAGTCTCACAAATGAATATCTGGAAATTGGGGGTTGTAGTACTTGTTGTTTTTGCTTTTCTTTTGGTGGCCGACTTCCTGTTTGCGGACCCGCCGGCTGCGCCTACTGATTTCTTCGGTGACTCGGTCACGACGAATTCGATCACGTGGCACTGGACCGACAACTCGTCCGACGAGATGGGATTTGAGCTGCATGATGAGTCGAACAGCCGGATTGCAGACGCGCCAGCTAATGCGACTTCCGTAACGGAAACTGGCCTTGAAGAAAATACTGTGTACACCCGCCACGTGCACGCATTCAACGGGGTTTCAGGAGCGGAAACGCAAGCCTGTACCTACGGCTCTACTGTAATGCAGTCGGGTGCGAAAGGAGTTTATTCCAGGGGAATCCGGTTTACTCCTTCGGTTGATATGGAAATAACAAAGATATCGCGAAATGCAGGTTCCATAGTAAGCATCTACACCGACTCGAGTACTCTTCTCTTCCAGCACACGTTCAGCACGCCTACTCCGGGCGTCTGGGTTGAGGAAGACCTGTCCACTCCGCTTGCCCTGACGGCGAACCAGACTTACCGAATCTCCACGTGGGACAACAACGAGCAATTCTACTACTACTATGATTCAGTAGGAAACGTCTCGTCGGACCCAAACATTACCGTAAAAGGCGGCTGTTACGGGTGGTGGGGATACGGAGCGTGGCCTAACAACCTGTCAGACAAAGTTTACGGTCTGGTCAACTTCAAGTTTGTGACAGACACTCGCGACTATAGTGGAGCCTCGAATAGCGATACGAAGTGTACACTGATTCACGACCCTACCGACAGTGACTGGACTTGCACACTGAGTGGCACTGATGTGAACGTGAGCGTAACCCCGCCGCCGAACCCGACAGCAGGCCAGACTGGTTTGAAGATCGAGCGTGCCACCGACTTGGCCTTCATTGAGAACGTTACAGTAGTACAAGACTTCACATCGAATTACTCGTTGACCGACAGTCCCGGTCCCGGCATGTTCTATTACAGAATAACGTTCAGGAACCAGGAGGGTGTCGAGACCGCCGAGAGCGCTCCCAAAGCTGCTGAAGTTCCCGGTGAGCTTGTTCCGCCCACCAACTTCAGCGGCGTCGGAGTTGCCACCGACCAGATTGAGTGGACGTGGAATGACGACGTCACCGATGCCGACGGATACGTGCTTGAGGATGACAGCAGCACGGTGATTGCGATTATTCCACGCCCGGCATCATCATATCAGGAAATAGTAAGCGGCGAAAACACTGCTGTGACGAGACAGTTGCGGTCTGCCAGGTTCAGTGATACGACAATTTCGGTAGAACCGGCAGTAACGGGAAGCTTCCCGTGGCCGTGGCAGGAAGCAGGAAGGCGTATGCAATTCTTGTATGCGGCGGGCGAGCTGTCAGACCAGCCTGGGTTCATAACAAAAATCTACTGGCAGAGGATGAACAGCGGCGGGGCCGAGACATACAGCAATGTGACGGTTACGCTTGGGCACACTACTTTGAACTCTCTCGGCGCGGACTTTGCCGATAACTTTACAGAGGGAGACGCAAAGGAAGTATGGAATACTGCTTCGTACGCAGTTCCAGCAGCGTCAAGCAGCTATAAGTGGGTTGAGATTCCTATTACCGGCAGCTTTTACTATGATGGTGTGAACAATCTCGTTATTGAAATAAATGTCGAATCAGGCACGGGTGACCTCTACTGGTGTGACAATAGCAGCATCACAGATAATACGGCTCTCTATGCTGCTCCGGGCGCTGCCACTGGAACCCCGTGGGATGTGAAGTTTCTTGTCAGGTTTGATG